>CAYJPK010000019.1:0-30615 GCA_964372035.1 uncultured Desulfovibrionaceae bacterium
CATTGGCAGCTTCAGAGATGCTGAAGGAAGACTCTTAAGTCGTTGGTAGCCAAAGTTAATGAATATGAGCGAGCGAATAAAGGCTTTAGCGAGTGAAGCGTGAACTTGTTCATGCAAGCTCGGCTTTGCGTATGCGAAGCATTGCCAAAGCTAATATTATTGGCAGCTTCAGAGATGCTGAAGGAAGACTCTTAAGTCGTTGGTAGCCAAAGCTAGTATTTTAAAATGCTAATATAAATAAGCCTAATACTAAGATTGGGCTTTTTTTTGCATTAAATTTCTTTACAATATGCTAATAGTGACATAAAAAAAACAAAAAAACATTATAGGAAATTTCGTGTACTATATAAAAAGCAATTCAACTAATCCATACTTTAATCTTGCCCTAGAACAATTTTTACTTGAAAATTCAAGTGAAGAGTTTTTTTTGTTATGGCAAAATGATAATGCAATTATTGTTGGCAAGCATCAAAATACTATGTCAGAAATTAATCATAGTTATGTGAAAGAAAATAATATCAAAGTCGTGCGCAGATTGTCTGGCGGTGGTGCTGTTTACCATGACTTAGGCAATGTTAACTTTACCTTTATAGTTAATCGCAAAAAAGTAAATGAGTTTGATTTTAACTATTTTTGTAATCCTGTTATGAAAGTGTTACAAGGTCTTGGTATTAAAGTAGAATTTAGTGGACGTAATGATATGACGATTGATGGAAAAAAGTTTTCTGGCAATTCGCAGTACAATTCTAAGGACAGAATGTTACATCATGGCACTATTTTATTTAACTCTTGCCTACCAAAGCTTGGAATGGCTCTTGTTGTTACAGGTGATAAAATTGAATCCAAAGGTTTAAAATCTGTGCGAAGTCGCGTTGCAAACCTTAGTGAATATTTAACTCAAGATATTAATGTTAATGAATTTATTGATAAATTAGCACTTAGTATTTGTGAAGAGTTGCAAATTGAAAGTTATTCATTAAGTCAAAATGAAAAATCAGGCATCGAAAAACTAGCTGATGAAAAATACGCTACTTGGGATTGGAATTATGGTGAACAGTTAAACTACTCCATTAAGAAAGAGCGTCGTATTGAAAATTGTGGAAAGATAGAATTATTAATGAATATTGAAGAGGGTTTCATCAAGGAACTCGTCTTTTATGGTGATTTTTTTAGTTCAAAAGATATTCAGGAATTAGTTAATATGCTAATTGATTGCAAGCTAGAAGAAAAATCACTAAAAAATAAAATACAACATATTAATATTTCAGAATATTTTCATAATTTAAATGATGATGAATTTATAAATATTTTATTGCAGTAGGTTGTCTGTGGCAGTTATAATGCACATTGATATGGACGCTTTTTATGCATCGATTGAACAGCTTGACAATGAAGAATTGCGCGGCAAGCCTGTTGTGGTTGGTGGTGGTGTGCGTGGTGTTGTAAGTGCTGCCTCCTATGAAGCTCGTAAATTTGGAATACGTTCTGCTATGCCAACAGGAGAAGTTCTAAGGCGTTGTCCACATGTGATTATGGTAAAGGGGCGAATGGAAAGATATGTCGAACTTTCACGTATAGTGCATGAATGTTTGAATAATTACTCGCCATTAGTTGAGTCAGCCTCAATCGATGAAGCCTATGTTGATGCAACTGGCATGGAAAAAATCTTTGGCACACCACTTGAAATGGCACAAAAAATCAAGGCTGATATTTATGAAAAAACTAAATTAACCTGCTCAATTGGCATTGCACCAATTAAGTTTTTAGCAAAAATTGCCTCTGATATGAATAAGCCAAATGGTATTTTTATGATTACAGATGAACAAATGTCAGATTTTTTGAATAAACTTTTAGTTGAAAAGGTTCCTGGAGTAGGGCGCAAATTTCATAGTCAGTTAACGAGTATCGGTATAAAAACTTTGGCTGATGTCTCAAGGCTTTCTAGTAGTTTTTGGGAAGAGAAGTTTGGCAAAGCAGGCAAGCAATTATACTTATTTGCCCAAGGTCTTGATGATAGAGAAATTGTTCCATATCAGGATCCAAAATCTGAAAGTGCTGAAACAACTTTAGATAATGATACAAGAAATATTGATGTTTTAATTAAATACTTATTTGTTCATGCAGAGAGAGTTGGACGAAATTTACGCAAAAATAATTTAGCTGGACGAACTATAAGTTTAAAGATAAAATATTCTGATTTTAGGCAAATGGTGCGCCAAATATCTTTGACCAATCCTACTTGTTCAACTCAAACTATTTTTGAAACAGCATGTGGAATTTTAGAAAATATAAAGCTTGAAATGCCGGTGCGCTTGATTGGGCTTGGTGTTTCAAATTTTGATAATAGGTCACAGCAAGGTTTTTTACCTGGTCTTAATCAAAATATAGAAAACGAAAAAAAGCGCACTAAACTAGACTTTACTATGGACGCACTTAATGAACGCTATGGCAAGTCGACAATTTTTCGTGGAAGGTCTAAAATATGAAGCATATTAGCTTTAATGATGGAGAAAATAAATAAATTGCAGAAATTTACAATAATTCGTTTAAGCGCACTTGGTGACATTGTTTTAACTACAGGTGTGATGAAGTATTTTTATGAAAAGCATGGTTATACTTTCAATGTCATAACTAAAAGTAAGTTCTCTGACCTTTTTGTTAAACACCCTGCTGTTAAAGAAGTTATTGCACTTGAAGATGAACAAATAGAAGGGCTTAACTTAATTAAAACTTGGCAAGATTTAGCCAAAAAATATAAAGATAGTGTGCTCGTGGATTTACATGATAATTTGCGAACTAATATTTTAGGCTATCTGTGGAAGGCTCGTGTTCTGCGTTATAATAAGTTTGATATTCAGCGTCGTCTATTTTTATTTAGTAAACTTAAGTTTTTTGCAGATAATTTGAATGAGTTTAATGTAACGCAACGCTATGCAAGAGCAATTAATAATGACTTTGCAAGCAGAAAAGCACTTATGCCAAAACTGTATTTGACTGATGATGAATTTATAACTGCGGCAGATAACTTAAGAAATTTTTCAGAAAAACCAATTGCTCTTCACCCATATGCAACATATAAAAGCAAATCTTGGGCAGTTGAAAATTGGCAAAATCTTATTGAGAAGCTGGATAAGAATTCTAAACCATATATTGTAATTGGTCATGGCGATGGATTCAAAATTAAACCAGAAAATGACTTTAGGAATAAATATAGCTTACGTGAAAGTGCAGCTTTGCTAGCTAACTCTAGCGTTTTAATTACCAATGACTCTGGACCTATGCACTTAGCTTCAAGTGTTGGTGTGCCAGTAGTTGCTTTATTTGGTCCAACAGTAGCGGAGTGGGGTTTTTACCCTAGTGGAAAAGAGGATATTGTATTTGAGCATAAGCTTAAGTGTAGGCCTTGTTCGCTTCATGGAAAAATTGACTGTAAAAATAGTTTTGAATGCTTAACTAAAACAAATGTTGAAACAGTTTATAATGCTTTAACAAAATTTATGTAGGAAATTTATGGGTTATATTACTTACGGGTATTGGTTTTACTTTGGTATTTTTTTTGCTGCACTAGGTTTACTTTTGTTTTTTGTGACAAGAAAAAAAAGAACAAATAGAAATATTCATACAATTGTATTAATGGCGCTACTTGCATTTAGTGGTTTTAAGTGTGCTAGAGAGGAAGTTGTTAATGAAAAATTAAAGCAGGAAGGTCCCTATACTTTCACGATTGCAAAAATAGTTAATGCAAAAGCTTTTTCTGATAGTGATAAAATTGAACAAATAGAATATAAATACTCCATAGGTGAACAGCACTACGGTGGTATTGATAAGTTATTAACTGCCTATACAAATGAAAGGGATTTTACAGAAGATGATATTTATGATAAATGTGTATTAATTCGCGTTGTTGCATCGAAATTAAGTGTAAGTTCTTTAGTTGGAATTTTAAAAAAATGTGAACCAGCACCGCAAAATGGCACCGCTAATCCAAATTATGAGCTTGATGACTTATGGATAAGATAACATACTAAATTTATTGATATAAAATTTTATTTTTTAAAAAAGCACAAATAAGAATTGTGCTTTTTTTTATTTTGTAATAAACAGGCTCTAGGTGCATATTTTTTTTTACTATAGTTAATAGTTGAGGGTAAATTTTATGATTGGAATAGGTGAACTTGCTGGCATTGGTACGGGGCTTTTTTGGTCTATTTCTTGCCTTATTCATACTGAAGCATCAAAAACACTTGGCGCAACTAGTATGCTTGTAGTTCGTATTCCCTTGGCTGTTACATGCCTTGCTGCTTTAGTTCTTTTTTCAGGAGAAGTTCATAACTATCCCCTTTCAAGCATTGTTTTGATGGTTTTATCAGGTTTGTTTGGCATTGCAACTTGTGATTGGTGCTTCTATTATGCAATTCAGAGTATTGGGGTTAGGGCAGCATTAGTTTGTCAATCCTTGTATGCTTCTATTGCGGCTGTACTAGGGGTTCTTTTTTTAAATGAAACTCTTGGTTGGCAAGGTTTCATAGGGATTTTAGTAGCATCTGTAGGTGTTGTTGCAGTTATTGCAGCAGAGCAAGATACACAAGGCAATATTCAAACAACACCACATAAGCGTAGGGTGGGAATTGTTCTTGCATTTGGTTCAGCACTTTCTCTTGCTATTGCGATGGTACTTTCAAAAGAAGCTATTCGCTTAGGTATGCCATCTTTAACTGGCGCATTATTTCGCACAATTGCGGCACTTTTTGTTGTTTGGAGTGTGAATATATATACTCACCACTTCATCAAATCTTTTGTTGATTTACGTAGTAACCCTAAAATGATATGGTTTTTAATTGGTGGGTGCTTTTTTGGAACTGTTGGCGGACTTTGGCTATCGCTAATTGCTCTTTCAAATACACAAACGGGTATTGCTACAATTTTAATGAGTTTGCAGGTTGTATTTTTACCTTTTTTAACTTGGATTATCGAACATAAAAGACCTGCTTTTGGAACTCTTGTTGGTGCTTGTATTGCCTTTTTAGGGGCGGTTATAGTTATATTACGTTAAAGTTACTTATCAGCAAATAAAATGCAAGAATGATAGCATACAGTGCTATTTTCTTGCATTTTTAAATTGTAGCCAAATAGCTTCTAGAGAATATTAATTGTTTTTGCTCAATTTTTTTTGTCTTAACATTGGTGTGATTGTGAGTAGCACGACTGAAAAAACAATTATTAAAATACCAAAACACATTTCAAGGCTAAGTTTTTCATAAAACACTACGACACCAACAATAACAGCTGTTATTGGTTCCATAGCACCAAGAATTGATGAAATAACTGAACCGACTTTTTTGATGGCTGAAATCAACAGTATGCTAGGTAGAACAGCTGTAATAAGCGAACCAAAAATAAGCTGCATCACTGTATAAGCATCTTTTGGCACAACGAAAGTATCTGTCCCCAAAGTATATAGGAACGTAAGCATGCCACTTATAAGAAAAATATATATCGAAAGAGTGTCTTTGCTAATTTGGCTATGCTGAACTTTAAATATTCCAATAATATAGATAGTGTAAGTTAGGCCTGAGCAAAGACTTAAAACTACACCTGTAGTATTAACAGTTTCTAGGGAATTGAAAAAACCGGAGAGCAAGGCAACGCCTAAAAATGTGAATAAGCTAAGAATTATTTTATACCCTTCCAAGGGCTCTTTATAAAACATAACCATGACAAGCATAACGAATATTGGATTTATAAAAAATATAGTGCTAGCAACACCGCTTGGGATATGTGTAATAGCTAAAAATAAGCATAGCGCACATAAAAAACAACCCACAGATGCAATAAAAATATGAAAAAAAGTAATGGCAGAAATTTTTATCGATTTTTTTCTGACCATGCATAGAGTTAGCATGATAAGAAATGCAAATAAAAAGCGATAAAAAAGGCTAGATTCAGGGCTAAGCCCTTTTTTATAAAGTGGCATATACCAAAAAGGAATTAAGCCAAAAAAACTTGCTGAAAGAACTGCTTCGATATAACCAGCTACCCTTGGAGAAAAAGACATAAGGACACCCCAAATCCATACAGAATGTATTAAATAAAAACAAACAGTATCTTTTTTAGGTTTTTTGTCAATATAAAGTCTACACTGGAAAAAGAGAAATTATTTGTATTTTCAAAAAAAACATAACAATCTTCATATTAAGCTATGTTGACTGTTATGTTTTTTTTGTTATTACTTGAAATCAAATTACTATATTACATTTGGAAATTAATCTTCGCTTTTGCCAGTCATGTTTGCTAAAAATACAGCGCCAAGCTCTGTAATATGTGTATTCGTGTCATCAAAATAATTTAGATGCTCCTGTTCTTCCTGTAAAATTTGTTGAATTAATTGCTTACTTATATGGTCACCAGCTTTGACACAAATATCAATAATTTCATTGTAAGCTTGGATAGTATCGTCTTCTAGGTACATACTTGTAGGAAAAACTTCCTTCAAATCTTGACCATGCTTGATTGGTTCATAAAGCTTACTAACTGGTTCACCATCAAGCTCTTTTATACGTTCAGCAATTTTTTCAGCATGTTTCATTTCATCAATAGAAATTTTACGCATTATCGTTGCCATTTTTCCATAATTTAAATCATCTAACATATAGTGATAAATCATGTATTGATGAATGCCTGTAAGTTCCATACTTCTGGCCTTATTCAAAGCATCAATTACTACTTGTTTATTATCCATATACTCCTCCTTTATTAATAAAATTAAGATATAAAGGTTTGATATTACAGGCAATTATAATAATAATAAATAATGCAATTTAATCAAAAAAGAAGAGATTGAAAATATAAAAAATTCAATCTCTTACTTGTGGAAAAGAAAGGGGAAGTTAAACTTCCCCTTGTGACTAGCTCGTAAATCTCATCATTTACGCAATGAAACTAAAACTATTACTTACGTAATTTGTTAATTTCTTCAACGATGTCAGCACCACCAAATTTATCAATAAATGTTTGGTGACCTGGTTTAATGATTTCATAGAAAGGAGTAGTATCGATTTCTCTTACAACTTCTAAGCCCATTTTTTCGAGTTCATCAGCAATTTTCATGATGTTGTCGTTGTTATATTTACGTTGCCATGCAGCAGCTTCTTTAGATGCTTGAGTGATGATGTCTTGTTGTTCTTTTGTTAAAGAATCCCACTTAGCATTGTTCATGATAACTAAGAGAGCACTGTAAGCGTGACCTGATAAAGAAACGAATTTTTGAACTTCTTGGAACTTAGATGTATAGAATACGCCGATTGGGTGTTCTTGGCCATCAACTGCACCAGTTTCTAAAGCTGTGTAGAGTTCAGCTAAAGCCATAGGAACTGGGTTTGTGCCTAATAATTTGAATGATTCAATGTGGTTAGGGCTACCAGTTGTACGCATTTTCATACCTTTAAGGTCTTCAGGAGTTTTGATTGGGCGTTTGTTATTTGTAAGTTGTCTCCAACCATTTTCCCAGTAACCAATAGCAGTCATGCCGTGAGGTCTGAATTGGTCAAGAATTTTTTTACCAATAGGACCGTCAAGAACGTCATAAGCGTGCTGTGCGTTTTGGAACATGAATAAACAGTCAAAAAGACCGATATGTGGAACATAACCAGCAAAGTTTACGCCACCTGAAACAGCCATGTCAATTGTACCAGCACGAACGCCAGTAAGAACAGCTTGGAATGCACCAAGTGAGCTGTCTGTGAAAACTTTAATTTCGATTTCACCGTTTGTTCTTTCATTTACGAGTTTCGCAAATAATTGAGCTGTTTGTGCTTGATCGCTATCACGTGCAGTTTCAACTGCCATTCTGAAAACTTTCTTAGCACTTGCAACAGTAGCCATGCTGAAAAGGGCTACAAAAACCATTAATAAAACTAAACTTTTTCTCATTCTATTTCTCCTTAAAAAAATAATAATTTATGAGATCCACTTAAGTGGAGCCAGCACGATAGACGGGAATATAACCATAAGAGCAAGTAAAATCAACATTGTTACTAAATATGGTAATACACCTTTAACAGCCTCGTCAAATGGTAAGTGAGAAACGCCAGTGATAGCATTTAACACGTTGCCAACAGGAGGAGTAATTAAACCTATTGAACAGTTCAAGATAAACATAACACCGAAATAAACCGGGTCGATACCAGCTTCTTTAATAAGTGGCATAAATACAGGAACTAAAATTAAAACAGTTGGAGCTAAATCCATAACCATACCAACGAACATGAGGAATATCATAATCATTGTCATAAGTAAGATTGGTGAGTCAATAAATACGCTCATAGCTTCAGCCATCATAACTGGAAGCTCAGCAATTGTAATTAAGAATGCTGAAACAGATGCTGCTGCAACTAATAAAATAACAATAGCAGTTGTTTCTGCTGCACCACATAAAACGTGATACAGATCTTTAAGTTTTAATTCACGGTAAACAAAAACACCAATGAAAAGAGCATAGAAAGCAGCAATAGCACCAGCTTCTGTTGGGGTGAAGATACCACTTCTAAAACCACCAACGATAATTACTGGTAATAATAATGCCCACCAACCCTCTTTAAGAGATTGCATGATTTCTTCTTTTGAAGCTTTTTCAATGTCTTTTGTGTGAACTTTTTGAGATTGAATCCACCAAATAATAGCTAAAGCAGCACCCATTAAAAGACCTGGGAAGATACCAGCTAAGAATAATTTGGAAATAGAAACACCACTAGCAACACCAAATAAAATAAATGGAATTGACGGTGGAATAATTGGAGCTATAATACCACCAGTTGCGATAAGACCAGCAGAACCACCTTGCTGATAGCCAGCATCTTTCATCATTGGTAATAAAACCATGCCAAGAGCAGCAGTATCAGCAACTGCAGAACCAGACAAACTAGCCATTAAAACAGCAGCAATAATAGCAACATAGCCTAAGCCACCTTTCTTATGTCCAATTAATTTCATTGGTAGGTCAACAATTCTTTTTGAAATACCACCAGCGTTCATAATTTCACCAGCCAAGATGAAGAAAGGAATAGCCAAGAGGGTATAGTTATCAGCACCAGCAACAATGGTTTGTGCGATAATTTGGATATTGAACATATCTAAGTGGAACATTAAAGCCACAGAACAAACTAAAAGTGAAAAAGCAACTGGAATACCAATTAAAATTGAACCAAGCAAACTAACTAAAAATATAACGACTGTCATCTTACGATCTCCTGCTTAGCAAATGATTGGAATATGCGAATTATAATAATTATACTGATACAAACACCAGCAGGAACACCAGCAAAGAACAACACGCCAACAGGGATATCACTAATTGGAAGTCGGTTAATCATTTCGAGCATAGCCAAACGCCAACAACCAATTGTTAACATTACACAACACGCAAGAACAACTAAGTTGTTAAAAATGTAAACGAAGAACTTCATACGAGGTGGCATTTTATCAAAAAAAGTTTCAACTTTAATGTGAGTATTTTTAATATATGCAGAAATTGCACCTAAAAATGTTAACCACACAAAAAAGTAGCGAGATAATTCCTCACTAACTAAAATACCAGAGTTAAATGCATAACGCATAACAACGTTTGTAAAAATCATAACAGCCATAACAGCAATTGACACTGCCATTAAAAACTGAATAATTTTGTTAAATTTCAATAACATTTATTTCTCCAAATTATTTGCGGAAATTCTTTAAAATTTCATCAGCAACCCAACTTGCATTAACAGCACTTTCAATGCTACCAGGGCAAGTTGAAACACCATTTAATTCATCAACAATTGATTGGAAAAATGGTTGGTGAACATGTTCAGGGTTTTTGATTTCAATTTCTTTTTTACCGTTTTCATTGATAACAATAATTGGACTATCATTAAAGAATACAAATTCAATATGCCCTTTTGAGCCTACAATTTCAACATATTCTCTTTGATATTCGCAAACATAGCACCAAGAACCACTACCAATTGTACCATCTTTGTGACGCCATGAAGCTACAACAGTATCTTCAACATCGTACATTTTAGCTTGGTTATTAGCAATGCCATAAACTTCTTCTACCTTACCAAATAAATATTCAAAGAAATCAAGTGTATGAACGCCCATATCTAAGAATTTACCACCACCAGAAACTTCTGGTAATAAGCGCCAAGGAAGCTTGTTTTTGTCATATTCATCAGCAGCTGCAGGCATGTGTTGAATAGCACGAACTGTGCGAACTTCACCAATTTCACCGCTGTCAATTAATTCTTTAATTTTTACAAAACGCTCCATAGCACGACGATAAAACGCAATGTAAAGTTTTACATTGTGTTTTTCACAAATATCAATAATTTCTTGACATTCGTGATGGTGCATAGCCATTGGCTTTTCAACACAAACGTGCTTGCCAGCTTTAGCAACAAGCTCGCTAAGAGCTTTGTGTGTTGATGGTGGAGTTGCGATATAAACAATATCAATATCTTTATCAGCAACTAGCTCTTCGTTTGTATTATAAACTTTTGCAATTCCATGACGCTCAGCAAAGCCTTGAGCTAATGCAATATTAGCATCAGTAACTGCTAAAAGGGCAGAGTTATTGGCTTTGTATAAACCTGGGCCACTCTTAATATTTGTAACGGCACCACAGCCAATCATACCCCAGTTAATTGTTCTCATATATAATCCTCCAAATAGGTTAAAGCCATTTATTTTATTAAATCCATTTTAATTTTAACTACAATCTTTTTGATGTTCATAGGCTTATCAACAGCACCAGCAGGACGGTGAACGTCTTTAGGAAAAACAAGCACAAAATCATCTTTGTTGATAGTTACAAAGTTTTCATTTTCACAGTTTTCATAAAATAATAAGTCACGTTCAGCAAGTAAATCTTCTTTTACTTTATTATTTCCTGTTTCATTTGCAAAGCCAAATTTTTCAGTACCATATGCTACAGTATGAATATCAATATATTTTACGTGAACTTCTGGCAGACATTCTTCGTATGCTTTGGTTTCTTTATCCATTACTTGAACAAATATATCACGTCCTTGAAGTTCATGAGAACCATATTCAAGAGACTCTAAATCAGTATCACGAATAAATCTTAAACCTTTAAGAATTGCTTCTGGTAGATAGCTGTATTCAGCCTCAATATTTTTTAAACTTCCGTAAATCATACTAGCTCCTAGAGTAGAATTTATTGATTAGCGTCATAATATTATCAAAACGCAATCTTAATATAGTTTCAACACAAACCATATAATAAAATTAAAAAAAAATCAATCGTTAAGAGTAGATTTTTTATTTATAAGAATGAGCTTATCTTTTGCCTGTATTTGACGATATATGAAGAAATTCTAAAAAAAAAGACTTGCATTTTCAAATTTAGCGCAAGTCTTTGAGTAAAAAAATAATTGTCTTAAAAAATTAAAGAATTTCTTCAAGAGTTTCTAAGAATAAATCTAAGTCTGTTTCTGCAATATTTAAAGGAGGTAAAAGGCGTAATACCTTTTCTTGAGTTAAGTTTAAAATAAAGCCTCTTTTAATTAGTTCGTCCCAAATAGGCTTACCATTTTCAACTAATACAATACCTAACATTAAACCCTTACCACGAACTTCAGCAATTTTATTAGGTTTACGTTTAGACAGTTCATTAACTTTATTAATAAAATTTTCACCAACTTTGCTAACGTGATCAAGAATATTGTCACGCTCCATAATCTCTAAAACCTTTGTGCAAGTTCCAGTTACTAAAGCACCGCCACCAAATGTTGTTGCATGACTACCTGAAACAAAGCCTTTAGCAACTTCATTTGTTGCCATAATAGCTCCAAGTGGTAATCCGTTTGCTAATGCTTTTGAAGAGCTAATAATATCGGGCTTAATGTCATAATGTTGGAAAGACCAGTATTTGCCTGTTCTGCCCATACCACCTTGAACTTCATCGCAAATAAGTAAAATATCTTTTTCACGGCAAAGATTCTCAATAGCTTTAGCATATTCTAATGACATAGGACGAATTCCGCCCTCACCTTGAATTAGTTCAATCATAACAGCAGCAGTTTTAGGTGTTATTGCTGCACGCATTGCTTCAATGTCACCCCATTCAACCTTTTTGAAACCTTCAGGAATAGGAGCAAATCCATCTGCAAATTTTTCTTGCCCTGTAGCAGCAACAGTTGCTAAGGTTCTACCATGAAAAGCACCAGTTAAGGTAATTATTTCATATGCATTATTATTTTTTACACGCTGTGAATATCTTCTTGCAAGTTTGATTGCAGCTTCATTTGATTCAGCACCTGAATTACAAAAAAATACTTTATCAAAATGACAAGTTTTAAGAAGAGCGCTTGCACATTCAAGTTGTTCTTCTTGATAGAATAAATTACTAACATGTATTAATTTTTGAGCTTTTTCAAATATAGTTTGAGCAATTTCTGGATGTGAATGCCCTAAATTTGTAACTGCAATACCAGCTAAAAGGTCAATATATTCTTTACCATCAATATCAGTCAGCCTTGAACCTTTTCCGCTAATAACAGAAATAGGGTAGCGCCCATATGTGCGAAATAATAATTCTTCCTCACCTTTAACTAAATCATCAAACTTTTCACTCATTATTTAATTTCTCCCCGTATGTCCAAAACCGCCAGCACCACGAGTTGTGCTGTCTAATTCATCGCATTCTATTAAATTCATTCTACAAATAGGCTTATAAACAAGCTGTGCAAAACGTTCACCCTTTGTAATTGTTTGCGTTATTGTTGAATTATTTAGGATAGATACAAATATTTCACCTCTATAATCAGGGTCAATAACACCAACTCCTTGAGACACAACTAAACCTTTGCGAGTGCCTAATCCACTACGTGAATAGACAAATCCAGCAATATCATTACTACTAGGAGCAACAATTATTCCTGTACCAATCATAATCCGTTCACCACTTTTGATAGTAATTTGTTCACAATCTAAGTCAGCTCTTAAATCAAGACCTACTGAATGATTTGTTGCATAACAAATACCGCCCTCATACATGGACTTGGCATCTCGCAAATATAAAATCTTTAAATCCATTCTATTTCCTAAATGGCGAAATATCTCTTAAGGTTTTCACTATGTTAGGTAATTTATCTAAGGTATAGTCAATTTCTTCTTCAGTTGTATAACGAGATAGTGAAAAACGAATTGAACCATGTGCAAAAGAAAATGGAACGTCCATAGCACGAAGTACATGTGATGGCTCTAAACTGCCAGAAGTACATGCAGAACCAGAGCTTGCACAAATACCATGTAAATCCATATGTAATAAAATTGCCTCACCTTCAATAAATTGGAAAGCAATATTAGTCGTATTCGGTAAGCGATTTTCAGTATCACCATTAATCATAAGGTCAGGAATATTAGCAATAATGCCTTGCTCAAGCTTATCCCTAAGTCTTTTTACTTCGACATTTTCAACACCCATATTTTGACGTGCAAGCTCACACGCAACACCAAGACCAATAATATAAGGTGTGTTTTCAGTTCCAGCTCTACGGTTATTTTCTTGGTGACCGCCACGTAAAAATGGACGATAGCGAGTACCTTTGCGCACATAAAGAGCACCAATGCCTTTTGGAGCATGGAGCTTGTGGCCTGATAATGATAAATAATCTATAGGCATTGAGCTTAAATTAATTTCTTCTTTGCCAACAGCTTGTACAGCGTCAGTATGAAATAAAATTCCACGCTCTTTTACCATTTCTGCAATTTTTTGAATTGGAAATACTGTCCCTGTTTCGTTGTTTGCATACATTATAGATACTAACGCTGTATCACGACGCATTGAATCAGCTAAAACAGCTAAATCAATTTGCCCTTTATTATCAACATCAAGCCAAGTGACTTCATAACCTTTTGTTTCTAAATGTTGAAACATAGCTAAAATTGCAGCATGCTCAACTTTTGTTGTGATTAAATGCCTCTTTTCTGGTTGACTTTGAAGAGCTGCCATAATAGCAGTGGAGTCACTTTCTGTACCACAAGAAGTAAAAATAATTTCAGATGGCTCAGCACCAATTAAGCTTGCCATTTGCTCACGAGCTATATTTATCTGTTTACCAACTTGACCACCAAAGGTATGCATACTTGAAGCATTGCCATAATAGTTTGAAAAATATGGTATCATTGCTTCAACAACTTCAGGTGCAACCATAGTTGTCGCATTATTATCAAGAAAAATTATTTTGGACATTATACTTCCTCCACGACAATATCTGATTCAACATGATCTTTTAAGGTATTTTCAATAAAATCATGAGCAGTTACACTTCTTGTGCGACATTCTGACATTTTACCATGTAGTTTAATTACAACTTTTGCGCCCGCAACATCTATGAGTTCAACGTCTCTTCCCTCTAACGCAAGGGCAGGCTTAATAACATCATCAATAACTTGAATGACTTTTTGCATTCTTTGCACATTTGTTAAAGCAAGCTTAGGTTTTAAGTTAAACTCTTGGTGTACTGGTTTTGGTGCTGTTGGGTTTTCAATTTCTTCATCAATTATTTTTTGGATAGCATCAAAGCAATCACCACAACCACCACCAGCTTTTGTAAATGAGGTTACGTCTTCGACTGTTTTTAAACTGTTTTCCTGAACAGCTTTTCTGATTTGGACATCAGTAATGCCAAAACATTTGCAAACAAGTTCACCCTCATGACAATGCACTCTTTGCGGCTCGCCCTTATAGTCTCTAATAGCAGCTTCAAGAGCTTCTTGACCCATAACAGAGCAGTGCATTTTTTCACGTGGTAAACCACCTAAAAAGCTTGCAATATCTTTATTTGTAACTTTAATAGCTTCATCAACATGCTTGCCAATAACCATTTCAATTAAGGCAGAGCTTGAAGCAATTGCACTTGCACAGCCAAAAGTTTGGAATTTTGCATCTTCAATAATTCCAGCATCATCTATTTTAAGGTAAAGTTTTAATGCGTCACCGCAAGCTAAACTACCAACTTCACCAACTCCACTTGGATCTTTTATTTCGCCAACACCTTTTGGATTCAAAAAGTATTCTCTAGCTTTATCTGTATAATCCCACATATATTTCCTCCATATAGGATTTAAAAAACGTATTGTGAAAAACAATATAATGTCACTTTTAAGAAAATGAAAGTATTTTTTATTGATTTATTTAAAATTTATTATTAAGATAAGGGCAAATACTTTTGGCTAATACAGTAAAATAGTTGCAAGTCTTTGGAATTGTTTAACATTAAAAGACTAGACTTTTTATGAATATTGCGTAAAATAATCTCGTTAGTTTTTATTTTTAACTCAAGGAAATATCGGTATGGATTTAGCAACACTTGGTGGTATTATTACGGGGCTTGGGCTTGTAGTTGGTTCTATTTTAATGGGACCAAAGCCTGGTGGTTTTTTTGACGTTCCAAGTATGATGATTGTTCTTGGAGGTGCGTGTGCCTCTGTTTTTATTACTTTTCCAGCTGAAGAAGTAATGCAAGCTATGCGTGCTGGAGTTAAAGCCTTTACGGCAAAAAAAGCAAAGCCTGAAGAAGTGGTTGATGTGATGGTTAAAATTGCAGAAATCAGTCGTCGTGAGGGCTTAATTGCTTTGGAAAAAATTCAAACAGATAATCCCATTTTAAAGAAGGCTATTTTGCTAATTGCTGACAGTGCAGAACATAGCTTGATTAGGGCCACTGTTGCAATTGAGATTGCTTCTATGAAAAAAAGGCATAGCATAGGTATTGATGTATTTACAAAGCTTGCGGGCCTTGCTCCTGCTTTTGGTATGATTGGTACGCTTGTTGGTCTTGTTCAGATGCTTAGTAACTTATCTGATCCAGAAATGCTCGGACCTGCTATGGCGATTGCTCTTATTACAACTTTCTATGGTGCGTTTTTGGCGAACTTATTTTTTAACCCAATTGCAGGTAAATTAAAAGCTCGTAGTATGCAAGAAGAGCATACATTGCGTATTATTTTCGCAGGTGCTGATTCTATTTTGGAAAATAACAATCCTAGGCTGGTATATGAGAAATTATCTTCTTTCTTACCTCCTAAAGAACGCAATCAAGGCGGAGGATCTTAATAATGGCTGATGATTTTGAAGATGATAGCGATGACGGCGGCGGAGGCGGCGGTGACGATTGGTTAGCTACGTTTGCTGACATGGCAACCTTATTGTTGACTTTCTTTATTTTACTGTTTTCGATGTCAAGTGTTGACAAAAAGAAATTCAGCGAGAGCTTTTCATCTGTTCGTGAAGCTTTTGGTGGCGCACAAATGTTACATGCTCAATCTGAATCTCAGGTAGCAAAAGATGCTGCTGGCGTTATGGAAAGCGTAATTTCCAAAAAAGAAATGATTGAAGAACAACGTAAATCATTTAATGAAATGCGCACAGCTATATCACGCACACCTTTGCAAAATATAACAACTGCAACTTTTGATGATGGTATCATTACCTTAAAAGTTCCAGCTGAAGCTTTATTTGATAAAGGGTCTGAACAACTTCGTCCAGAAGCAGAGCCATATCTTAGAGCCTTGCGTGATATGTTTATTAAAAATAGACAACAAGATATTAATATTAAAGGTTATACTGATAATTCACCTCTTCCTAAAGGTGCAAGATTTAAGGATAATTGGGAATTGTCATCTCTTCGAGCTGTTAATGTTTTACGCAACTTACTTGATGGTGGCATTGAACCAGTTCGTTTAACGGCTACTGGACTTGCAGATTTAAACCCTGTTGCACCTAATACAACAGAGGCTAACAGAGCACTTAATAGACGCGTAGAATTTGTATTAGAAAGAAGAGTTGGAAAGGAGTAGTATCAATGGCTGGTGAGTATAAAATCTCTTTTGATGGCGACGATGATTCAATCAGAAGCACCTACAGAACTAGTTTTCCTGGTTTAACAGTTCAACTTAAAAGTGGTGAAAATGCACAAGTAAAAAATATTAGTGCAGGTGGGATTGGCTTTATTAGTTATCGTGGTTCTTGTGTTGAAGGCGAAACGCAAAGATTAAATATTTATATTTCTGGACGACCTTTCATCACAAATGTCAAAGGGAAATTTATTAGAATTTATCCTGATGGTTTTGTTGCATGTTCATTTGTTGAACTATCTCGCCAACATGAACTTAAGCTTGATAAACTTGTACTTGAAATGCAAAAGAAAATGATTGCAGTTCGCAAAGTGCAAGGTGAAGAAGAAGACATGAAAAATAAAGGTAAATAAACTTTATTTTATAATTTATTAATTTAAGCTTTACAATTACTTCTTTTATGTATATTACACTAAAAAGTAATTTTTAGTTTGATTTTTAATTAGTTATTGGTTTTAAAAATGAAAATTCTCTCAACTATGGAGTTGGTAAGTGGAATATAACGAACATAAAGTGCTGATTGCTAACCGTGGTGAAATTGCGGTAAGGATAGCAAAAGCATGTTGTAGGTTAGGTGTTGATTTTGTTTGTGTCTATACGGCAGATGATAGCGAGTCTGGGCATGTAAAAATTGCCAAAGAATTTGGTGGTGAAAAATCATTGTATCAAGTGGCTTCATACCATGATGCAAATGAAATTTTATCTGTTGCTGATGAATCTGATGCAACTGCGATTCACCCAGGATATGGTTTTTTTGCAGAAGATTTCCGTTTTGCAAGAAGAGTAACAGCTAGAGAACGTAAACTTATTTTTATTGGACCATCATGGCGAGTAATTCGTGATCTTGGTGATAAAATTAATACAAAGCGTTTGGCTAGAAGTTTGAATGTTCCGACAGTACCTGGTTCTGACCGTCCTATTTATGATGAAATGGAAGCAGAGAAAATTGCGCGTTCACTCTTTAGCTTTCAAGAGCAACAAGGCATTGATCGTCCGCTTGTTTTAGTTAAGGCATCTGCTGGCGGTGGCGGTATGGGGATTGAGGAAGTTTATGATATTGATCAATTCCGTTCTGTATATCGTCGTATTCGCAACTATGCACTTCGCCAGTTTAAAGATGAGGGTGTTTTAATTGAGCAACGCATTAAAGATTTTAACCACCTTGAAGTTCAAATCGTATCTGATAGAAGTGGAGTAAATCCTGTTCATTTTGGAACACGTAACTGCTCAATTCAGTCAACTGGTTTGCAAAAACGTGTTGAGGTTGCGCCTGGATTTGATCCTAGCTCAATTACATATAATTTTGATGCTCAAAAAGTTCTTGATGATATTACCATGCACTCACTTAATATGGCTAAAAAAATGTCATACGATAATGTTGGTACTTGGGAGTGGATTGTAACTCGTGAGGGAAATCCATTTTTGATGGAAGTTAATACTAGAATTCAGGTTGAAAATGGTGTTTCAGCTCGTATTTCACGTGTTAATGGTGATCCTGTTGATATCATTTCAGAGCAAATTCGTATTGGTCTTGGCGACCCGCTTGGTTATGGTCAAGATGCGATTGACTTTGGTGGTTTTGGCATTGAATACCGCTTAATTGCTGAAGATCCAAGTAATAAATTTACTCCTTGGGTTGGGCGCATTGAAAAATTTGGTTGGAAAGAAGAAGCATGGCTTGAAGTGCATACTCATGTTCCAACTGATTCTCCATATGATATTCCAACAGAGTTTGACCCTAACTTAGCACTAGCTATTGTATGGGGTGAAAGCTTAGAGCAAGTTAAAGAACGTGGTGTATCATTTTTAGATAATTTAGTGCTTGAAGGTCAAAATACAAGTGGTGAAAGTCTGCGTTCAAATGTTAAATTTTTACGTGCTAACACCGAAAGAATACTACGATTTTAAGGATTGCTATAATGGATATTGAAAAAAGATCCCAACATCTCTTAGAGAGATTAAATTATATTCGTGATATTTCTGCAGGTCGCCACGATGATATTGTTGACTTGCTAGACACAAGACTTAAGGAATTTTTACGTCGCATTGAAACTAATGAGGTTGTAGATAGAAATTCTGAGCTTGTGACTGTCGAAGAATTATTTGTTTTTATGGAACGTAAGCTTGAAGCTGAGCTTACACCTATGGATAAAGTACGCATTGTTCGTCATCCGCAACGTATTTGTTTGCGTGATATTTTAGAAAATGTTTATGATAACTTCACAGAGCTTGGCGGCATGAATGAGCACAGTATCGACCCTGGTATGCTTATTGCTCGTGCTTATGTTACTCGTACTCGTGGCAAGAAAACTTATAATCAATTTGTTATGGTTATTGGTCATGAAACAGGTCACGGTGAAGAATTTCGTAATGGCGGATCAGCAAAACCTTGGGGTAATGCAAAAGCTTTACATTATATGAAGGTTGCTGAAACAGAAGGTATTCCTATTCATACCTATGTATTTACTCCAGGTTCATTCCCGATTGAAGATTATCCTGGTGCAGCACAGCAAATTGCTCGTAATATTTATGAAATGGCAGGTCTTAAAGTTCCTGTTGTTACAGTATTTTCAGAGGGTGGTTCTGGTGGTGCTGAAGCGGTAGCGCTTTCAGACAAAAGATTAATGTTATCTCATGGTTATTACTCTGTTATTTCTCCAGAAGGTGCTGCAGCTATTGAGGGGCGCATTAGAGAGGGTATGAGAGCAACCCCAGAATTAATTGAATCTTGTGCTATGAAACTCAATATTACAGCAGATGACAACTTGCGCATGGGCTATATTGATAGAGTAATTCAAGAGCCTGATTTAGGTGCAAGACCTTATCATTACGACTTTTTTAGAACTGTACGTCAAGAAGTTATTCGTGCTACTGATGAAGCTGTTCTTAAGGTTCGTGGGCTTGGTATGTTCCGTGGTATGGCACTCAAAAAACGCGGCAGAATGGACTTAAATTTAGATGAACATTTTGTTAGCTGGAATTTACCACAATCTGCACGAGAGCGTTTAGTTAAAAAGCGTCAAAGAAAGTTTTTAAAACTATCAAACTCAGCCTTTATTGATAAACGTTCTATTTCACATAAATTCAAATCTTCTGTAGTTGAAACATGGTGGAATACATCTAACCGTTTGAAATATAATTTATATACACGTCATAGAAGACGTATTGATTATTTATTTGATGAAATTGCTGGTGAGGCGCATTTAGTTAAAACTCGAGTGCTTTCACCTTTTAAAAAACCTACTAAGGTTTCACAAGCTGATAAGAGTGCAGTTAGTGATTTAACTAGCTTATCAAATTGGGACGAAAAAAAGGCTAAAAGCAAAGGTAAATGGGCATATGTTAGCGCAAGAGCAAAAGAAGATCGTGCGATTACTTGTCCAAATGCTGTGACTCATGGTTGTTTAGATATGTGGTCACCTGATTTATTTGGTGAATTTGCAGGTGTTTGTAGTTCTTGTGGTCACCATTTTCCGATGGAGCATAACTGGTTTATTCAAAATGTATTTGATGAAAATACGGTTTATGAATTTAACTCAGAACTTGAAGCTAAAAACCCATTGAATTTTGAAGGTTTTTCAGAAAGATTAGCTCAGGCTAAAGAAAAAACTGGCTTAAAGAGTGGCTGTATCACATTTGAAACACGCATTGACGGCATAAAAACAGTTGTTGCTGTTTTGGTTGGCGGCTTTAGGGGTGGTTCTGTTGGTGCTGCTGAAGGTAATAAATTTGCTGCCGCAGCCGAACGTGCAATGCGTAAGCGTTATCCATTTTTAGCCTATGTTCATGGTACTGCAGGTATTCGTATTCAAGAGGGTACAAATGGACTTATTCAAATGCCAAGATGTACTGTTGCTGTTCGTAAATACATAGAAGCTGGTGGTTTGTATATTGTATTATACGATACAAACTCATACGCTGGTCCTGTTGCAAGTTTCCTTGGTTGTTCGCCATACCAATTTGCTATGCGTTCTTCAAACTTAGGTTTTGCTGGACCTGGCGTTATTAAAGAAACAACAGGCATGAGCGTACCACCGCATTATCATGGTGCTTATAAAGCTCTTGCACGTGGTCATATTCAAGGCGTATGGGATAGACGTGAGGCACGTGCTAATTTAAAGCAAGCTTTCCTTACCATGGGTGGGCGCAATCTGTATTATCGTTAATAATAAAGGTATATTATGCTAAATATTTCGCAAACATTAGAAGAATTAAAAGCTTCGCCATATGAAGAAATTCAAATAAAAGCAATGCATACTGGTGTTGTAAGTTTTGGCTCACTAAAAGAGGGAGATAAAGTAACTGGTGCAACTGGTGAATGGAAAGAAATTAAAGGTACTCTTTTAGCGGTTATTGATCGTGAGCGCAATAAAAAACCAATTTATGCTCAGCAAAAAGGTGTAGTTAGCAAGATTAATCGTGAGCTTGAGGGTAAATTTGTTGAAGCTGGAACAGTGCTTTTAACTTTACGTCACTTTTTATCTAAAGAAGAAGTTTTACAAATTATTTTACAAAAATCTCTTTACTTATTTAAAGCTCCAGAAAAGGCAAAATATTATTTTGTGCCTGCTGTTGATTTAAAAGTTAAGGTATCAGGTTCAAGCTCTGTGACAGTTAGCGATGGTATGGAATTATTTATTGTTTCTCGTATGAAGCGTGAAATGCCATTATATTATAGCGGTCCAGAGGGTGTTATTTACTCTGTTTATTTTGACCACACTGAAAATGTTGAAGTTGGTGCACCTTTGATTGGTGTATGCCCACAAGATAAGCTTACTGATATTGAAGAAGTAGTGCTTCGTGTGCAAACTGAATGGGAAGAAAAAGAATAATAATTTGAGGCAAATATGTTAAATAAAGTACAAATTATAGGTCGACTTGGGCAAAACCCAGAGTTAAAGTACTCTCAAAGTGGTGTTGCTATGACCAACTTAAATGTTGCAACTGATGAATCATACACTGACCGTGATGGTAATAGAGTTGATAGGGCAGAATGGCATAGAGTTGTAGTTTTTCAACGTCAAGCAGAAAATTGTGCAAATTTTCTGGCTAAAGGTAGCTTAGTTTACGTTGAAGGTTCTTTAACAACTCGTAAATGGACTGACCAACAAGGTGTTGATCGCTATACTACTGAAATTCGTGCTCAACGTATCCAGTTCTTAGACAGAAAGGGCGATAGGCAAGAAGGCGGCGGTAGCGGTGGTGGATATGCACCACGCCAAAATAATGGTGGTAATAATTATTCTAATAATCAAAACAACTATTCTAACAATAACAATAGAATAGATGATGATTTAGGACCAGCATTTCCATCAGAAGCTAGCAGTATGGACGACGTACCATTTTAATTTTTTGCTTGGGGTTTTTGGTAGCCCCAAGCCTTATTTTTTAATTTAGATAGGAATTTTATGTCATTATCAATTGGAATAGTTGGTTTGCCAAATGTTGGTAAGTCAACTTTATTTAATGCTTTAACTAAGGCACAAAATGCACAATCTGCAAATTATCCGTTTTGTACTATTGAACCAAATAAAGCGATTGTGCCTGTACCTGATAAGAGATTAGACAAGATTATTGAAATTGCAAAGCCGCAAAAATCAATTTATGCTACTGTAGATTTTATTGACATTGCAGGTCTTGTGCGTGGTGCAAGTAAGGGTGAGGGCTTAGGCAATCAATTTTTAGCAAATATTCGTGAGAGTGCGGCAATCTTAGAAGTTGTTCGTTGTTTTGATGATGAAAATATTACGCACGTTGATGGTAATGTTGACCCACTTCGTGACATCGAAACAATAGAAACTGAGCTTTTGTTAGCTGATATTCAAAGTGCTGAGCGCAGGCTTGATCGTTTATCAAAACAAGCAAGAAATGATAAAGATGCAAAGGCAGCTTGTGAAGAATTAACTCGTTTGCTTGAACATTTAAATAATGGTAATTTAGCTGCAAATTTTGAAATTAATAATGTTGATAGTTTTGGGCAACATTTCAAAGAAATGGGCTTATTAAGTGCTAAAAAAATCATTTATTGTGCGAACGTAGATGAAGAACATTTAAATAAAGATAATGAGCATTTAGCAAAAGTTAGAGAATTTGCAGCTGCACGTAACTGTGAATTTGTTGTTATTTGTGCAAGGCTTGAAGAAGAATTGCAAGGTTTATCAGACGAAGATCAATTAGAAATTTTAAATTCATATGATGTTGAAGAAAGCGGGCTTGTGAAGATTATTCAAAAGTCATATAAGGCTTTAGGTTTAATCAGCTATTTTACTGCTGGCGAAAAAGAAGTTCGTGCTTGGACTATTGTTGATGGCTATAAAGCACCTCAGGCAGCTGGTGTAATTCATACTGATTTTGAGCGTGGCTTTATTAGAGCTGAAATAATTGCTTATGATGACTATGTTGAGTATAAATCAGAAGCTGCTTGTCGATCTGCTGGCGTTCTTCGCACAGAGGGCAAGGAATATATAGTTAAAGATGGTGATGTTGTACATTTCTTGTTTAATGTATAATATTCATTCAAAATGGGGAATTTATGCCATTTGGCAAGTATCAAATAGTTGTATTTAAAGAAAAAGGCGGAGGCGGTCGTAATATTCGTTTACGGGCTTGGTTTCTCTGGTTTTTATTCTTTTGCTTTGTAGCATTGATTTGCGCAAACGTTTGGCTTGTTGATTCTTATTTAAAAAATCGTACTTTGAGTGAGCAATTAGAAGCTTCTGAGATTTTGCTTAAGGATCAAAACCAGCAAATTGACAATATTGCTAATAAAGTAAGTGAATTACAGTCTGATGTCTTACGAGTTCAGCAATTTGATACTAAGCTTAAAATAATGATGAACATGGAAAATGATGTTGATACTAGCTTAATTAGTGATAATTTTTCTGGTACTTATTTTCCATATTATCGTAGAGAACTGATGCTTCGTCGCATAAATTCCTTTTTAAAAGACTTAGATGATAGTATTAATTTAGAAGAAGTAAGACAACAAGAATTATTTCAAGCTTTGCGTGATAATAGAGAGCTTTTAGAGATAACGCCGTCAATATGGCCTGTTGAGGGCTTTCTGTCTTCTCGTTTTGGCTATAGGATTTCTCCTTTTACAGGCAAACGTTCATTCCATAAAGGCATTGATATTAGTGCAAGAACAGGAACTTCAATCGTTGCACCAGCAAGCGGAACTGTAATCTATACTGGATATGATGGTGCATATGGTAATACAATTAAGGTGCAACATAGCCCTAACCTTGTAACTCGCTATGCGCATTTGCACAAAATTGGTGTTAAGGTTGGCGAGATAGTCAAGCGTGGCAGTGTTATTGGCAGTGTTGGTAGTACTGGCAGAAGTACTGGACCGCATTTGCATTATGAAGTAATTTTAAATGGTGTGCCAGTTGATCCAATGCCATATGTTTTAAACTAAATTCATCATAATTCTGAGGTGTTATTATGAAAATAGGCTATAAATTTTGCGGTCAATGCGATGCACAATTAAGTATTACTGAAGTTCTTGCAGAGTTAAAAGAAAACCTTTCTCATGAATTTATTCATTATTTACAAGGTGATTATGAGCTTATGCTAGTTTTACAAGCTTGTTCTTCACCTTGTCTTCAAGATAAATATGATAAGCCAACGATTCAAACATATGGATTTTATTTAGATGGCTATGAGCATAGCAATCAGTCAGAACTAGTAAAAGCACTTTTGGATAAAATTAAGCAGTATGAATAGTAGAAAAATTAGATTAATGCCGCCTGATTTATGCAATCAAATTGCTGCAGGCGAAGTTGTTGAACGTCCAGCCAGTGCTCTCAAAGAATTAGTTGAAAATAGCCTTGATGCTGGCGCCAAAAATATTGATGTTTATATTGAAAATGGTGGTCAATCCTTAATAAGGGTAAGTGATGATGGCAGTGGAATAGCTAAAGACGAATTAGAGCTTGCTATCACACGTCATGCGACGAGTAAACTCTATAACTTCAATGATTTATATAATATAAACTCCTTTGGCTTTCGTGGTGAAGCTTTGCCAAGTATTGCTTCAGTTTCACGCTTTCGTCTTGAAAGTGCGTGGGAAGGACAAGGAAATTTCATTGAAATTGAAAATGGTCGTATAGTAAAACAAGGTGCTTCAGCCTTGCAAAAGGGTACAATTATTGAAGTTCGTGATTTGTTTGTTACTGTTCCAGCCCGTTTAAAATTTATGAAGAGTGCAGCAACAGAGCTTAAGAAAATCCAACAAAGCATGCTTCGCCTTGCCTTAATCAATTCAAATATTGGCTTTAGTCTAAATTCAGCAGGTAAAGAACTTTTCCATTTTTCAAGTAAGCAAAATTTGCTTAGTCGGCTACAGACCTTATGGCCAAATCATGTAATGGAGAATTTACTTTTAGTTGATTTGAAGACTCATGGTATTCGTGTGCATGGTTATTGTGCTAATCCTGATGTTAGCCAAGTTCGCCCTGATAGAATTTTGCTTTATGTAAATGGTAGAGTTGTGCAAGATAAAACTATGCTTGCGGCAATTCGTGAAGCCTATCGTGGCAGAATTATTAGCAAAGACTATCCACTGTGTATATTATTTTTAGAAATAGCACCACATGATGTTGATGTTAATTTTCACCCAACAAAGAGAGAAGTACGTTTTATTGATGAGAAAAGTGTTTTTTCAGCTATTTATAATGCCTTAAATAATGCCTTAAAGGCGCACGATTTAAACGTTGCTAATGTTGATATGCAAAATGTCTTTCCACAAAGCCAGAATATAAGTGAAAATAATACAAATACCAGTCAAAATGGCTTTTGGGGAAATCTTGATAGAGAAGTCATCTTACCTAAAACTCAAAATAAACAAGAAAATATTGAAGAAATAGAATTTATTCCAGGTGCTTCGCTTGATTTAAACGATTTAGGGAATTTTAAAAGAAATGAATTTGTAAGTTCATCTTTTAATAAAAATGAATTAAATGAACCCGATAGTAGTTATTATGTAACAAATCAATCACAAAATTTTACAGATTTTACTAGAAATAATGATGAAAATAATCAAACTTTTAAAGCTCAAGATAGTTCAACTGAAAGTTCAAGTATTTCTTACGAAGCTAAAAATCCTTATATATCAGGCTATACTTACTTAGGTCAGATTTCTGATAAGTATTTAGCACTTAGCTCAAGCAAAGGGCTAAGCTTAGTTGATCAACATGTCGCACATGAATTAATTTTAGTTGAAAAATTAAGAAATTCAAAAAATAACATACAAAATTTGCTAATGCCAATAATCATTGAGTTACATGAAAGTGAGCATGATATTATAAACGAATTTCTTGATGGACTTCGTGAAATTGGTTTTGAAATTGCAATTAAAGGCGCAAAAAGCTTAGAAGTGAAAGCAATTCCATCTTGCCTTGATAGGGCAGGTGCTCAAAAAGCAATTACAGAAATTGTGCGTGGAGAGCGTGACGAGCTTGACTTATGGACAAGAATTTCATGTTCAAATGCAATTAAATCAGGTGATAAATTAACTAATGATGAAGCTGCTGAAATAATTAAGAAATTTTTAACGCTTGGCAAAACTCATTGCCCGCATGGTAGACCATGTATTATAAATCTGGACATGAATGATTTAGATAAAATGTTTAAACGTAAATAAAAACTATGAAGCAATTAGAATATAAATTTAATTCAGAACAAGAAACTATTGATTTTGCAGTGAAAATTTCAAATATTTTTCTTGATAACTTAGATAAATATAAATTACTACCTACAATTTTACTTTATGGTGAAATGGGAGCTGGCAAGACTTGTTTTACTAGAGCTTTCGTTCGTAATTTGCCTGATGCACACCTAGCAGAAGTAGCAAGTCCAAGCTTTAGTTATGTCAATAACTATCCTACAAAGCCAGAAGTTTTGCATGCTGATTTATTTAGGTTAGATGAAGATCTTATTTATCTACCTGAAGACATAGAAGATGCTTTTGAAATGTGTGAGCTTAATAAGGGTATTAATATCATTGAGTGGGCAGAGCGTATCCCATCAAAATTTCTACCAAAGAATAGACTAGACATTATAATCAAAGCATGTAATACTGACCGCCAGTTTTTAATCAAAGCTCATGGTGATGTAGCTTTAGACATAGTTAATTTATTATAGGTGGAGAAATGCAAATACTTGTGCAAAAATTTGGTGGAACTTCTGTTGCTGATTTAGAGTGTATGAAAAAAGTTCGCCAAAAAGTTGTTTCTGCTCTCGAGCGTGGCTATAAAGTTGTTGTTGTATTATCAGCTAGATCTGGACATACCAACAGCTTGCTTGAACTTGCTTCTCAATATTCACCAGATCCTGACAAGGCAGAAGAAGATGCTCTTGTTTCAGTCGGTGAACAAGTTTCTGTAGCGTTATTTAGTATGATGCTTAAGGATACTGGGGTTAATGCTCGTTCAATTTTAGGCTGGCAAGTTCCAATTATTACTGATGATGTTCATGGAAGTGCTAGAATTTTAACTATTGACTCCACTAATATTATGAAAATGTTGGAAGAGCATGATGTTGTTGTTATGGCAGGTTTCCAAGGTGTGACTCAAGAGGGTAGAATTACTACACTTGGACGTGGTGGTTCTGATACATCTGCTGTGGCAATTGCTGCTGCACTTGGTTCTGTGGAATGTGAAATTTATACTGACGTTGAAGGTGTTTACACAACAGATCCTAATATGTGTTCTGTAGCGAGAAAGCTTGAGCGTGTTAGTTATGATGAAATGCTTGAAATGGCATCAATGGGCGCAAAGGTTTTACAAATCCGCTCTGTTGAATTTGCAAAAAAATATAATGTACCGGTTCATGTGCGATCTACTTTTTCTGAGATGCCAGGAACTATGGTTACTCAGGAGGACTCTATGATGGAAGCTGTATTAGTTTCTGGAATCGCTTATGATAAGGATCAAGCACGTGTTACACTTATTAGTGTGCCAGATCGTCCAGGGGTTTCAGCTGCCATATTTACACAATTATCTGAAAGTCAGATTTTAGTGGATATGATTATTCAAAAAGCAAGCCGTGAAGGCTTTACAGATATGACATTTACAATTTCACGTAAACAACTTAAGCAAACAATTGCAGCAATCGAAAAGTTACGTGAAATTTTAGGTGATTTTGAGCTTGAATATGCTGATAATGTAAGTAAAGTTTCTGCTATTGGTGTTGGTATGCGTAACCACACTGGAGTTGCAGCTAAAGCATTTGAAGCATTATATTCTGAAAATATTAATATTCTTATGATTAGTACTTCTGAAATCAAAATCTCATGTTTGATTGAAGAAAAATATACGGAGTTAGCGGTACGCACCTTACATGATGCGTTTGAACTTGATTAATTAATTTTATGGGAGTTTGAGATGAGTAGGAGTTTAGATATTTTAAAAAGACCTGAGTTTAGCCTTAACCGTAGTGCTTATAAGGCTATGGGCTATTCTGATGAAGATTTGAAAAGACCGATTATTGGTATTGCAAATTCATGGAATGATTTAACACCAGGGCACTTTAACTTACGTCAATTAGCTGAATTTGTTCGTAAAGGTATTTATCGTGCTGGTGGTGCTGCTTCTGAGTTTGGTGTTATTGCACCATGTGACGGAACTGCTCAAGGTCATATTGGTATGCACTATATTTTACCTTCACGTGATATTGTTGCAAATAGTATTGAGCTTATGACTCAAGCTCACCAGTTAGACGGCTTAGTTCTTTTAGGTTCTTGTGATAAAATTGTTCCTGGTATGCTTATTGCTGCTGCAAGACTTGGTATTCCTGCAATCGTGCTACCTGGTGGACCAATGCTTGGCGGTGTTGAGTTTGACGGTCGTAACGCTGATATGACTACTATGTCTGAATCAATGGGCATGCTTGCAAAAGGTCTTATTGAGCAAGATACAATGGATAGATTAGAAGAACAATGCGTTCCAACTTGCGGCTCTTGTGCATTTTTGGGTACAGCTAACTCAATGTGCTGTTTATCTGAAGCAATGGGTATGACATTACCTGATGGTGCTTTAACTCCTGCTGTTTATGCTGATCGCTTAAGAATGGCAGAAAAAACAGGTATGGCTATTGTTGATCTTGTAAAAAGAGACATTAAAGCTACTGATATTATTAATAGAGAATCACTTCGCAATGCTATCCGTGTTGCAATGGCAGCTGGCGCATCAACTAATGCTATTTTACACTTATCAGCTGTTGCTTATGAAATTGGCATTAGCGGCGATGAAATGATGAATATGTATGAAGAATTAGCTGAAACAACTCCGCAAGTTGCAAAGGTTAATCCTGCTGCTAAATATGACATGGAATCATTCCACCAATCTGGCGGTATTCCACGTGTTATGAAAGAAATCAGATCTCTTTTAAATACTGATTGTATGACAGTTGGTGGTAAAACAGTTGGTGAGGCTTTAGATAGTCACCGTGAATTATATAATGTAAACCGTGAAATTATTAAAACACTTGATGATCCATTTAACGCATCAAAAGGTCTTTGTATCTTACGTGGTAACTTAGCACCTGAAACTGCTGTTACTAAACCTGCTGCAATTCATGCTTCTATGTGGGACTTTACTGGTAAAGCTAGAGTTTTTGATGGAGAAGAAGCTGCAAATAAAGCTATTTTAGCAGGTGAAATCGTTGAAGGTGATGTTGTTGTAATTCGTTATGAGGGTCCAAAAGGTGGACCTGGTATGCGCGAAATGTATAAGGCTATGAAATACTTATACGGCATGGGTCTTGCGCTTAAGACAGGTCTTGTTACTGATGGTCGTTTCTCTGGTACTAACAATGGTTGCTTTGTTGGACATATTTCACCTGAAGCTGCTGATGGTGGACCGCTTGCGATTGTTGAAGAAGGCGATTTAATTACAATTAATATCCATGAGTCTAAATTACACTTGCATGTTAGCGATGAAGTAATTGCTGAAAGACTTAAAAACTGGAAAAAACCACCTTATAAATTTAAACGTGGTTATTTAAGCATTTATGAGCGTATGGCAAGTTCTGCTGCTCAAGGTGCTGTTATGAAAGTTGATGATTAATTTTTATTTCTTATAGTTTGTTTAAAGGGCTTCATTTTTTGAAGCCCTTTTTTGTTTTTTTATTGCTTTGTTTTTTTAGTTACTTTGTTTTCTTTACTCTTTTGGTGAGTTTGACACTTTATCTTTTTCATTTCTACTGTGTCAGCCAAATTTTTTCTTATACGCACGACCTTAAGGTCGCTTACGCAGAAAAAATTTGGCTTCCTTGTAGAAAGGAAAAATCTGAAAAGTTTGTCAAACTCACCAAAAACCTAAACATTTGCGGTTTAATAAGTTTGCATCAAATTCATATTATATTCAATATGCAATTTGCAAACGTATTAAACCGCAAATAATGTTGGGAATATTATAATTCATAGAAAGTGTCTAAGCCACCAATGCTATTAAACTGCAAATATAGTGTTAAAGGTACAAAATTACAAAAAAGTCTAAGATATTAGTATATTATCTAATTTAACTGTATGAAGCTTATAAGCTGATTGCACTATTAATTATGAGTTTTATAGTTTACTAAACTCGTGTTATGTCACTCTGAGCCTTAGGTACTTTTTTGTACAGTAACACAGAAATTCAAGTTCTGTCACTCTGAGGACTGAACGAAGTGAAGGACGTGAGAGTCCATGTT
>CAYJPK010000020.1:0-29775 GCA_964372035.1 uncultured Desulfovibrionaceae bacterium
TAACTACTAAATTCTTTTATTACAACATGTTAACATGTTTTTCATCATCGACTAAACTAAAGCTATTAAATCATATTCCTTGCTTTCAGAAATTGTAGCTTTTACAATTTTTCCAGGCTCAACACCATCACCACTAACATAACAAATACCATCAAATTCAGGTGCTTGAAACCATGCTCTACCAACATGAAGCCCGTCCCACTCCTCATGTGCACTGTCCACTAAAACATCTAATTGTTCACCGACATATGGCTCTAAAAGTTCCTCACTAATATCTTGCTGAATTCTCATGATTTCATCACGTCTTGCTTCTTTAAGTTCTTCATCAATTTGATTTTCCATTGAACCAGCCTTTGTTCCGTCCTCTGCTTGATATGCAAATACACCTAAATGATTAAAGCGTACATCTTCTACAAAATTAACAAGTGTTTCAAAGTGCTTGTCTTCTTCGCCTGGAAACCCTGTAATAAAGCTTGTACGTAAGGCAGCATTTGGAAAATACTGTCGTATTCTTTCAATGATTTTATATGGATTATGCGCAAATGGTCGTCCCATTTGTTGCAATATTTCAGGGTCTGCATGCTGAAGAGGTACATCAAAGTACGGAACAAAAGTTGGGCCTGCATCTTGCAAGTATTTAAGCAAATCTTCTTTCAGGCCTGAAGGATATAGATACATAAGCCTTAAGCGTTCTAAACCATTAAGATTAATTATTTCATCAATTAAATCTTGAAGTCTTAGGTTTAAATCAGCTCCCCAAGCTGTTAAGTCTTGAGCTACCATAACTAACTCTTTTACGCCTTGATCTAAAAGTAAATTCGCTTCTCTTTTTAAATAGTCCACCCCAAAAGAATGATGGCGACCACGAATATATGGAAGGGTGCAAAAGGAGCATTTATTGTTACAGCCATCGCTTATTTTTAACCAAGCGTAAGATTTTGGAGTGCTCAAAAGGCGTTTTTCAAAGCTCGGAGTTTTAAGCTTAAGTTTATTGCTAAGTCTTTCAGCCCAAGTAGTGATTTCACGATTATCAAGCCACAAATCTATTTCTGGCAAATCAGCACATAAATCCTTTTCACCATATCTACCAACCAAGCAGCCAGCAACAACTAACAAAGGCTTTTTTGGCAAATCTTCTGCATCTTTAATTACTTGCAGTATAGTCTGCACTGATTCAGTTGTAGCAGGCTCAATAAATGCACAAGTATTTATAAGTACAAAGTCCGCAAATTCTATATCTTCAACCATAATAAGTTCATCTAGACTGCCTAGAAGTTTTTCTGTATCAACTCTATTTTTTGGGCAACCCAAACTTATTGAAAAACATTTTATCATAAATATTACCAAACTTTTTAATTTTTTGCTTGACATCTGTCTTGCAATCCATTAATACTAAAAAACGTCGTGATTGGCAAGACCAATTAACTACTGCGGAGAGGTGTCCGAGCCGGCCGAAGGAGCTCGCCTGCTAAGTGAGTATACGGGCTTAAACCTGTATCGAGAGTTCAAATCTCTCCCTCTCCGCCATTTCATTTTTTAGTCGCATAGTAAATAAGGTTTTACTAGAGCGGCTTTTTTTTATCTTATTCATATCAAAATATATTTTTATATATAAATCTCACACTTAATTTGTTTGGAGTTTCTATGAGTATTAGACAAAGAATACTTTATGCCATGATTGCGGCAATTGTTATTTCTATTAGTGGTATTTTAGCTATGGCATCTTATGAAATGGACGTTGTTTTTGTTCAAAACTATAAAGTTAATAGTAAAGCTCAACTTGATCGCATGGACGCTTTTGCCCAAAACTTTTTTGCTTCAGCCGGTTCTATGTCAGAGCTTTTAGCTTCTGACGTAACAATAAAAAATAATGTCGATAGCATTACAAGCTATGCTGATACCACGCAAGCTGTAAAACCTATTGGAGAAGAGCTTGCTGAGCCTGAACGGTCTATTTATATGACTCTTTTAGACGTGCATAAAGCTTACCCTGACTACTTATTAGTTTATGCAAGTAATAAAGCTGGAGGCATTACACAAGCTCCAAATGATAGCTTGAGCCCAGGCTATAATGCTAGCGAACGTCCTTGGTATAAAGACACTGTTAGAACTGGAAAAACCATTATCACGGAAGCTTATATTTCTGATAGCGGTGATGCTGTTTTTACAGTTGCAAGTCCAATTCGTAACCAAAACAATCAAATTACTGGTGTAAGTGCTATTGATATTACCTTAAACACTCTTACAAGTGAAACAGGTTCTGTTAAAGTCGGTAAAACAGGCTACATGCTTCTTATTGATAGTCTAGACCAAGTTGTAAGTGATCCTAAGAATTCTGGAAATAATATTCATCAAAGTAAACGCTGGCTTGGTAAGTCTTTAAAGGATTTACCGAAAGATGCATCAATTGCTTTGCGAGAACTTCGTAACTTGAAAAATGGCTATAAAGAAGTTTCAATTGATGGTGTTGAATGGTTAGCTTCTGTAAAAACTACTCCAAACAATTGGAGCTTAGTAATGCTTCAAGAACGAGACGAAGTTTTTGCAGGTGCTTTTGATATGACTATGGCTATTGCACAAGTTGGATTAGCGATTGCAGTAATTTTGCTTGTTATTGCATGGGCTGTTGCAAGGTCTATTGCTAAGCCTATTGCAACACTTGTTAAGGCTTCACAGGCTGTTGCTGAGGGTGATTTACACGCAATGCCGCATGATTCAGCACCATTTAAAGGTGAAGTTGGTCTTTTACATGCTAGCTTGACCTCAATGGTTGATAAGCTTGTAGAGCTTATTGATATGGCTAACATAAAAATTAAAGAAGCTGAGTTAGCTTTAGCTGATTCACAAAAAGCTTATGATTCTGCTGAGCAAGCAAAAAAAGAAGCTGAAAGCGCTAGACATGAAGGCATCATACATACAACAGAGCAAATGCGTCATATTATAGATAATTTAGTAACAACCACTAAGCAGCTTTCAGAAGGCTCTATAACAATAGAAAAAAGCACTAAATCCCAAGAAGATAAAGTTGAAAGTACCTCACAAGCTATTGCAAATATGAATATTTCTGTTGAAAGCGTATCAGCGACTTCTTTAAGAACAGCAAGTCACGCAGAGGAAGCTCTTGACGAAGCACAAAAAGGAAAAAACATTGTTTTAAACCTTGTAAATAAAATGACTGAAATTGAACAAAAAGCCAGTTCAATGCAGCAAAGTCTTGGTACGCTAAATTCGCAGGCTGCTGATATTGTTAAAATTATGGATATGATTAACGATATTGCAGATCAAACCAACTTATTAGCTCTAAATGCTGCGATTGAAGCTGCAAGAGCTGGTGATGCTGGTCGAGGTTTTGCTGTAGTTGCAGATGAAGTTCGTAAATTGGCAGAAAAAACCATGGAAGCAACAAAACAAGTTGACATAACAGTTTCAACCATTCAACAAGGCACGAAAGATAACATGATTGCTATTCAAGAAACAGCAGCATATATCAGTGAGTCAAGTTCAGTTGCCAATACAGCTGGTGTTGCATTAGCTGAAATCGAAAGTATGGTTAATAATACGGCTGAAGAAATTAGAAGCGTTGCAATTGCAAGTGAAGAGCAAGCTCATACCTTACAAGAAATAAATGAGCAAACAACGCAAATGCGTAATATTACAGATGAAGTATCTAAAAATATTTCCATCTCAAATGCTTCTACTTTAAAGCTTAGGGATTTAGTTGTTGAGCTTAATTCAGTTCTTGAAAACTTAACTAAGAAAAGCTAAACATATAGTATTTTAAGTTGACATCACTACCATCAAGGTAAGCAAAGTCACACTTGCTCCAGCACTTAACAGTGCAATAAAATTGCACTTATGCTTTCGCAGTGATTGACTGCGCTATTTTTTAAGTTTTTAAATAAATAGCTACAAATAAATAAAATCTGCAAAAAGAATACTCTTTTTGCAGATTTTTTTAAACTATTACGCTTTCGCATAATTAAAAAACTAGTAAACCTTTCAGCTTTAATATCTTAGCGCTGACCCCACATTCTAGCCAATATTTCACCATTTTGCATTTTCTCATCTTGGCTAACGGAGCTACCACTTGCATATGTTGTTGTGCTAAATTCAGATTTTATGTCATCAGGTTTAGCATGGAACAAGGCTGAAAATTCTTGTTCTGCAGGTGAAATGAACTCGTCATACGACTTATCTCGTATTGTGTCTAAACGCAAAAAATCTTTCCGACTAATCCTGTTAGTGTTCATATTGAACCTCTCAATTTATTAAAGTCAAAAAACCAATTCTTTACATAATGTAAAATAGCTTAGAACCAATTCATTAGTCAAGTGCATTTCATTTTTTTTTATTTAACTTTAAGAATTTATCTCCAAAACCCGCTAGATTATTATCTATTTTTTTTTATTTTTTTTAAATCAAATTTATTGTGAAATAAATTTAACTTTTTGTATCATGTTGTTATATTAGATTATTTTTGTTAAAATCACAGTTTGCATTTAATAGCAAGTTTTAATAAAGTAAAAATTTAAAGCTCTAGATGGTAATTTCTATAATTTCTTGAATACTCAGTTCTTCGATCAAGGCTCCAACTTCATTCATTATGTTTTCAACTTTTCCGCTATTTAAGTGTAACTCCCAATCACGGCGTGATTTCCATACGGCATAAATAATGAGCAATGTTTCTTTTTTTGCAACTTCATATAGCTTATACTCAACATTTGAGGAGTCTTCACTTGTTTCAATCAGAAGTCTTTTAAGACTTTTAATCATAAGTTCACGATGTTCAGCTTGTATTTTTATGTTATAGACAATGATAAATGGTTGCATTTTCACCTCTCAAAGTTATTTTTTCTTTTGTAAAGTTTTAACGTTTTGTAATCGGTCGGAATAGCTTATTAGCCCTTCAGCTATTGCATTGGCAAGTATTTCACGATACTTAGAGCTTGCAAGTCGCTTAGCTTCTGTTGCATTGCTACAGTATCCCATTTCAACTAAAACACTTGGCATTTTTGAGTTCATAAGCACCACAAAAGGTGCACCATGGACACCGCCATTTTTTACTTTATAAGATTTTTTCAATGAACCGTACATTGAACGTTGAATATCATCAGCTAGTCTTTTGCTCTCATCTTTCAAAGCATTTTTCGTTAGCTCAGAAATTAATGCTTCTAATTCGCCTAGTTTGCGTGTTGAAAGCATATTTTCTATCGAAGCTAAGTTTGCTGTTGCAACAGAACTCGAGGTTCCAAGATAGTAAGTTTCTATACCAGTTTTGTTTTTATTAGTACTTGCGTTTATATGAAGAGAAATAAAAACATCTCCATGATATTTTGAAGCTAAATTAACTCTATCGTCAAGGCTTACCCAAGCATTAGTAGTCCTCGTATATTTGACGTTATAGCCTTGGTTTTTTAATATTTTGCCAAGTCTAAGTGCTACATCAAGGTTAATTTCTTTTTCAACTATTTTATTATGAATTGCTCCTGGATCTTTGCCGCCATGCCCAGCATCGATTACTACTGTCTTAATATTTAATCCAAACTGCGATGCAATATTTCTTACAGAATCTTTTTCTGTTTCAAAGTTCTTCAAAGCTTCATTACGCCTTTCAGCTGCTGCAGCATCAGGAGAACGCAAAATAGTTCCAACACCGGCTCCGCCAACTAAATATTTGCGCTGCCCTGTTGCCATTATGGTAAGCTTATTACCTCTATCATCAAGGCTAAATCTCTCAAGTTTCTTAAAATCTAAAATTATTCTAGTATTTCCAAGCTTGCTATAGTCTATACGAACTGTTTGTAAATCACCTTTTTTTAGCTTATCACCAGAGCTTACCTTTGCTCCTGGTTTTGTATTATGTAAATCTAGCACTAAGCGATAGCCAGATTTAAGCTTCATAGATCGAAGTTCCCAAGCAGCATTCTTATCAAGATCAAGATAAACTCTGGCGATTTTACCATCATCTTTCCATGATGCATTGGTAATTAATGAATTACTAGGTTTAACCTTAACTTCAGCATCTTTAATTTCTGGAATATCAGCAACTTGTAAAATAGGGCGTAAGTGCTTTGCCCTTTCATTTGCCTTATTATAATAATCACCTTTTTTATAAGAGCGTAAAATTGTATTTAAGGAGTTTAGTGCTGATTTATTTTCATCTAAATACTCAGCTTGTAGTATTGCCATATTGTATAAAGCATCATCTGCCAGCACACTAATTTTATGATTTTTGACTACTAACTTATAACGCTCAACTGCATTTTTAGCATCTAATTTTGTCATTGAACGCTTAGCTAGTTCATCAAGACATAAGGCACTGTTAAATAGTGCTGCTGCTTTGTTATTCCATTTTTTGTTATCAGTGTAAACTTTGTAAAACTTTTCAGCAAGACTTTGCCAAGGCTCACGCCACATGCTGCGCTTATCGTCTTTATAGAGCTTTGTGAGTTCATTCTTTGCATCTGTATAAGATTTTGGAGTTGATGCATTAGAAATTGAGCAATTAAGCAAAATAAGCGCAAGAAAAGACAGTATAAAGACTATACTAATTTTTTGTAAAACTGTTTTAGAATAACTTTGATACATAATGCTATTCACTATTGGTATAAGATAATAAAATGGAGAAACTCTCTCGTTTTGAAAAAGTTTCTCCGTATATTTTTTTAATTAAGTAGCCAGATTATTAGAAGTATTGACCCATTGAGAATTCAAAGCGACCACTTTTACGTCTTTCACCGTGAATATTCTCATCAAGAGGGAATCCATAAGCAAATCTTAAATCGCCCATTGGAGAACTCCATCTAAGCTCAAGACCAACTGATTTTTTAATATTACCAAAATAATCATCAGTTTGCGCTGAATCAACAGTAAAGCCAGCATCAAAGAAAGGTACAAGTGAGATACCGTACTCTTCATTAACTCTCCAAATATACTCTAAGTTGATAAAGCCAATTCTATCAGCACCAATCTGATCTTCTGGATAGTTTTTATCACGTGGAGCTAAGTCGTCTTGACTATAGCCACGAATACTATCCATACCACCTAAGAAGAAACGGTCAAATACAGGTACTGTTTTGCTACTATTTTCAAATACGCCACCAACTCTACCTTTCCAGTGGAAAATGTGGTCTTTATTAAATAATTCGTGGAAACCTTGTAATTCAAATATTGGACGGAAGAAGTTATCATTACCGCCAAGTCCGCCACCACCATATTCTAAGAATAATTTAGCAATATAGCCATCTGTTGGGTAAGTGTTACTGTCTGTTGAATCATAAATTAAATTAGCATGAATAACACTAGAAATATTGTCACCTAAATATTCTCTATAAGCACGTGGTACGTTAGATTCAATATCATGTAAGTTATAGAAGTCAAAACGATAACCAGCAGAAACAGTAGTATATTCACCTAAAGGATAGAAGAAGGAGAAAGTGTTACCAACTGTTCTTTTGCTAAAGTCGTCCCATTCTTCCCAAATAGCATAAGCAGAATATGTAAAGCCTAAGTTAGTATCGTAAAGTCTTGGGTTTGTGAAAGTTAAATCAATATCTGATGAGTTACCAGATACAAAACCTGCAAGGTTTAAAGAATAACCACGACCGAACAAGTTACGTTCATTAATAGATGCAGATACACCGAAATCATAAGCAGTAGAATAACCAACACCACCCATAATAGCGCCAGTACGATCCTCTTCAACTTTAACCTTTAAATCAACTTCGTCAGGATTATCGGTTGGTTGAACTAAAACGTCAGCTTGTGTAAAATAACGTAAACGTGCTAAACGCTCATTACTACGTGCTAAAGCTTCGCCATCAAATTCATCACCATCAGCAATTCTAAGCTCACGAATAATTACATTATCACGAGTTTTTAAGTTGCCTTCAATATCAACACGACGAACATAAACTTTATTCTTTTTATTTACACTATAAATAACGTCAATTGTAGCATTCTCGTCATTTTTAGGAGTTTGAACATCTACAGCTGCAAAAGCGTAACCATTTTTGCTATATAAATTAGTTAATTTTTTAATATCATCTTGCATTACAGTTAAAGAGAAATATTGCTCTTCATCTTTATGGTTATCGATATCAATAAGCTGACGTAACTTAGCTTCATCATCAATTAACTCACCTGTAAAGGCAACATTTCCAACATTATATCTAGTTCCCTCTTTAACCTCGAACTGCACTGTAAGGCCATCATCTTCAACAATTACTTCTGGGCGTGCAACTTGTGCATCAATATAGCCTCTATTAAGTAAGTAAGCAGTGATTGCTTGTGTATCACGCTCTAAATGCTCATCACGTAAAACACCTGTTCCAGTTACCCAAGAAAGAAGATTACGTGAGGTCAAAGCCAAAGTATCTTTAATTTCATCTTCGTCAATTGAACTTAAGCCAACAATTTTAACATCTTTAATATATAAAACATTGCCTTCACGAACATCAAAAACTAAAGCAGCTGAAGTGCCATTATCTCTTTCTTCAACTCTAGCATCAACTGTTACTTGGTGAAAGCCTTCTTTCAAATAAAGATCACGAACTTTTTGAACATCTTGAGCTAAAAGCTCTTCATTTACAACAGAGCCAGTTTTTGAGCTCATAGCAGCAATAATATCATCAGTATCAACAGCGTCAGAGCCATTAACACGAACATCTTCAATACGTGGTTTTTCTACCACAGTGAAAACTAAAACAGAGCCTTGCCCACTATTTTCAACTTTTGCTTGAACATCACTGAAATAACCTAAGTCCCAAATCTTTTTGATTTCGTCATTAAGTTGCATTGCAGATACGTTATCGCCTTTTTCAACGTCTACTCTAGCTAAAATAACATCTGGATCTAAAACACGTGTACCATCGACTCTAATTTCAGTAATACCGCTTTTTGGAGTAACATCAGCAACCATCAAACCTACTAAATTTCCAACAGCTGGCAATAAGCTTATCATGCCATCTTCTTTTGAAAAATATGGCTTTGCATCAGCACTACCATTAGCATCGACTAATTTTAAGTCCAAGCTAAAACTATCACCAACTTGTGTTAAACTACCAAAAACAGCCGCCTGTCTGCCAGCGCTTTTTGCAAGCTTTCTAGCTGTTGCAGTATCAATACTTGAAACACCTTGTCTTTTAACTAAGTCAAGCATTGCCTTGTTTGACAAAACATTAACACCTTTAGCTCTAAATTGCTCACCAATCATGAGTGGCAACTCAAGCTTTAAGTTGTTGTAGCGTTCTTCTGCATTGATTTCAATTGGCAGGATAATAACATTAAAGTCTTTTGGTGCAGCATAAGCAGTCATTGCTAACATCAAAAAGCTTATTACAAAAATTAAACTAGTTAAACGTTTGTTCATACAGTTCTCCGGATCGCAGTTCAAGGGATCGCTCCATTTTTGAAGCAAGTTCATGATCATGGGTGACCATCACCATAGTCATGCCTAATTTTTTATTTAAATCCAAAAGCAGGTTGGCAATAAGTGCACCTGTTTTTTCATCTAAATTTCCTGTAGGTTCATCGGCTAAAAGCACACTAGGTCTAAGCAAAATAGCTCTAGCAATTGCGGCTCTTTGCCTTTCGCCTCCTGAAAGAGTTGTAACATTATGGTAAGCTCTATGGCTTAGTTCAACTTTTTCTAAGGCCTCTGCTGCAAGGTCTATGGCTTGTTTTCGACGAACTCCGCCAACAATAGCCTGCATTGCAACATTTTCAAGCGTATTAAACTCTGGCATTAAGTGATGAAATTGAAACACAAAACCAAGTTCTTTATTACGCAAATTTGCCTTTTCAGCATCTGATAATTTTGTTATATCTTGCCCTTTTAGCAAAATAGTACCATCAGTTTGCTTATCAAGCATACCTAAGATGTGAAGCAATGTTGATTTGCCAGAACCAGAAGCCCCAACAATCGCCAAAGTTTCACCGCTATAAATTTCTAGTTCAACAGCTTTTAATATTTCAACATCTTCAAGCTGTCCAGAATAGACTTTCTTAACTTTTTCTAGACTATATATAGATTGTTTGTCAATACTTTTTTCATTCATATCGTAACGCTTCCGCTGGTTCTAGCTTAGCTGCTTGATTTGCAGGATAGATAGTTGCAAAAAAACAAAGCACCATAGCGCTAACGCCAATTATAATATTGTCCTTTAATGTCAACAGGATAGGAAGATGGTCAATGGTGTAAACACCCTGTGGCAATTTAATAAATTGATATTCTTGAAGTAAAATGGCAACTAAAATGCCTAAAATATAACCTAAAATAGTTCCAATTAATCCTATCAACGTTCCTTGCAAAATAAAAATATTTTTTATCATGCGCTTTGTTGCACCCATTGAAATCAAAATTGCAATATCTTTTCGCTTTTCCATTACCAGCATAACAAGAGAGGTAACAATTGAAAAAGATCCAATTAATACCACCATTGCAAGCAAAATAAACATACCAATTTTTTCAAGCTCTAGAGCTGCAAAAAGATTTGCATTCATCTCTTTCCAGCTTCTGGCAGAAAAACCAGTTCCAAGCGCATCATTCAATTTTTCCGCTGTAATATCAGCATCATATAAGTCTTCAACTGCAACTTCAAAACCACTAATATAAGTATCTGGTAAACCTAAAATATCACGGGCAGTTTTTAAGGATACAAAGCCAAGCGAAGAATCATACTCAAACATTCCGCTATTAAAAATACCGACAACTTTTGCAGGGCGAATTTTTGGAGTAAAGCCTGTAGCTGTGCGTTGACCAGCAGGAGAAAGTAAATTTACTCGGCTTCCAACTTTTAGCCCAAGGCGTTTTGCAAGCTCATGCCCAACAATGACACCACCATTAGTTTCAAGATCTTCAACAGAACCGCTAGTTAATTTTGAGAGTAGGCTTAAAACCTCAGGAGCAGTTTTAACATCGAGTCCACGCAAAATAATGCCCTTGACTCCACGAGGAGACGAGAGCATTATTTCAGCGTATATAAACGGGGTAGAAGCGATAACATCTTCTACATTATTGACTTTTTGCATTAACTCATCAATAGGGCTTTTATTTAAAGCGCTCATTTGCGCACCACTTATGATGATATGTGAGTTTGCACCAAGAATTTTATCCCTAATATCTGTTGTAAATCCGTTATAAACACCAAGTACAATTACAAGTGCAGCAACACCAAGAGCTACACCAAAAATTGACATCAAAGAAATTATATAAATAAAACTCTGCTTTTGCCTTGCAAATAAATAACGAAATGCAACAAAAAGTGCAAAATTCACTAAATTAAGCCTCTGCCTTTAAAAGCGGGAAGTAAATAACTTCACGAATTGACGGAGAATCTGTAAGCAACATTACTAAACGATCAATACCAACACCCTGACCAGCTGCAGGTGGCATACCATATTCAAGTGCACGTAAATAATCTTCGTCCATCAAATGAGCTTCATCATCTCCAGCTTCTTTTTCACGCACCTGCTCTTCAAAACGCATTCTTTGGTCAATTGGATCATTTAATTCAGAGAAAGCATTTGAAAGTTCACGTCCGGTTACAAATAATTCAAAACGATCAGTAACATCAGGGTTGTCATTATTACGACGTGCTAATGGTGAAATTTCTGTTGGATAATGATATACAAAGGTCGGTTGAATCAATTTTGGTTCAACGTCTAAATCAAATAACTTAGCTTGAAGTTTAACTAGTTTTTCATTAGTTAAAACTTTTTCGCCACGCTCACGAATGTAGCTAACAACCTTATCATAGTCATTATAGAACTCTGGGCTATGTCCACCAATTTCTTCTAATGAATCATAGAAAGTAATTCTTTTCCATGTGCCAACAGCAAGATTAACTTCGTGCCCTTGATAAGTAATTGTTGTACTTCCGCAAACTTCTTGTGCAATATGTGCAAAAAGCTCTTCAGTTAAATCCATAAGGTCGTAGAAATTCGCATAAGCCCAGTAAAATTCACACATTGTAAATTCTGGGTTATGACGAACAGAAATGCCTTCATTACGGAAACTTCTATTGATTTCAAATACTTTTTCAAAGCCACCAACTAAAAGGCGCTTTAAATATAATTCAGGCGCAATACGCATATATAGTTGCATATCGAGCGCATTATGATGAGTAATAAAGGGTCTTGCAGTCGCACCACCAGGGATTGGGTGCAGCATTGGTGTTTCCACCTCAACAAAGCCTTTGTCCTCAAGAAAACTTCTAAATTCTCTAATAATTCTGCTACGTTTGCGGAAAATATCACGAACCCTTGAGTTAACAATCAAATCAACATAACGCTGACGATAGCGAAGTTCAACATTCGTTAAACCATTATGCTTTTCTGGTAAAGAGCGAAAAGACTTTGTTAAAAGCTTCACTGTAGTACAAGAAATAGTTAATTCGCCAGTTTTAGTTCTAAAGAGTGTACCAACAACACCAACAATATCGCCAACATCAAGTTTTTTAAACAACTTGAAATTTTCGCCACCTAAATTTTCTTGTGAAGCATAGCACTGGATTTTGCCAGATTTATCCATAATATGGAAGAAGATTACCTTGCCAAAAGAACGATTAGAAATCATGCGCCCAGCACAGTGAAATACTTCCTCACGCTCCTCAAGTTCAGCAGCGCTATAACCCTCACAAGCAGCTCTAATTGCACCTGCATAGTCTTTTTTAACAAAGTCATTTGGGTATAACTCTACGCCAGAATCAAGCAAGTCGCATGATTTAACAACGCAATTTTTAACAACTTCGTTAAGTTCATCTCGTCTAGCTAAACTATCGAGCATAGGCATAAAATATGGGGCATGTTCTGATTTTGTTGCAAGCTTAATAGGCTTGCTAGCTTTCTTTTCTTGATTACTCAAGGTCTTTCTCCTAAAATCCAGCATTCATAAAAAATAAGTAAAAATCCTATTCCAAACTTAACTAATCGTCAAGTGCCTAGATTGGATTTTTAAATTTTTTATGTTTTTATAAAAAATCACAAATAATATGGTATGTTACAGTAATTTTCTATGTAAATAGAAACTTATTTTTGTTTTTATTTAATTAACAATAACAATATGTTATTAGTTTATTAAAATAATAACAATATCCATAACATTTGTTCTAGTTGGACCAGTTTTTAAAATATAATTGCTCAAGCTAAGTGCATTGTAGCTGTCATTATTATCCAGATATGATTGTAAATCAACATTTTTTTGCTCGGCAACCTTACACATTTGCCAATCTGCAAAGCCACCAGCTGCATCTGTTGGACCATCTGTTCCATCAGTACCAACACAAACAACGCTAATATTAGGACTGTCTTTTAGTAAAATACCAGCTTGCAAGGCCATTTCTTGATTACGTCCACCAAGACCAGAACCTCTAATTGTTACAGTAGTTTCGCCACCTGCCAAAAGACATTTTTTGCCCGTACCTTTATAAGTCTTTGCTAATTCAATAAGCTTGGTGATTTCAATGCAAGCTTCACCACCCATATTGTCAAATAAAACTTCTGTTGTATAACCATGGGTTTTAGCATAATTTTCGCATGCACAGAGGGCTTGTTTAAGAGTTGCAATAAGTACATTTTGCACATTTTCAAAAATTTCATCATTTGCTTTTGGCGTTTCGGCTATTTCTTGATTTAAGCCTTTTTCTAAATGTAACAAAATTGCTTGAGGTAGTTTTTCCCATAGATTATATTTTTCTAAAATATTCTTGCAATCTTTAAAAGTACTTAAATCTGGAACAGTTGGACCAGAAGCAATAACGTCTAAATTATCACCAACAACATCGGAAACAATTAAGCTGATTACAGTTGCAGGATAAGCAGCTTGTACTAAACGACCGCCACTAAAGGCTGATAAATGCTTGCGAATTGAATTAATTTCGTGGATTGTTGCACCACATTCAAGCAGTAACTTTGTAAGCTCTCTCAAGTCGACAAGCTCAATGCCTTCAACTAAGGCTGGAGTCAAGGCACTTGCTCCACCAGTAAATAAGCAAATTACTAAATCATCTTTTGTAGCAGCTTGCGCCATTTTCACTATCTTCCACGCATTTTCAAGACCACTTTCATCTGGAACAGGGTGGGCGCCATAGGCGAGCTCAATTCTTTCAAGCTCAATCCCATGCTCATATTTAACAATTATTAAGCCCTTATCTATGCGAGAACCAAGCAACTCCTCTAAAGCTTTTGCCATTGGAGCTGCGCCCTTTCCTGCACCAAGGACTATAATTTTTTTATACTTATTTAAATCATATTTTCTTGTATCTACAGATAAAATATTATCGTTTAATTTTAGATGCCGAAAAACTGCCCCATCAGGCGCAACAGCACTAATACCTGCATTTACAATTTCATTTAGTAAATCTCTTTTTAACATTGTAAATTCCTTGTAAAAAATATGAATGAAAAATTACATTGCCGCATCTAACAATAGATTATCCCTATGCACTGCTTCTGGGTATAGGGCATTTCCTAAAACAGCCGCAACTTCGTGGCGTTTTAAGCCCTTTATTTTTGATATTGTTTCGTTATTATAATTAATCAAACCAATACCAATATTTTTATCATTATAAACAATTCGTACCAAATCACCTACTTGAAAATCACCCTCAACTTGACTTATACCAACAGGCAAAAGGCTTTTGCCTTGTTCTATCAAGGCTTTTGCTGCCCCATCATCAATATAAACCTTGCCTTGAGGTTCCTCTCTATAAACAAGCCAGTATTTACGGCGTGATACATTTTGTTCTTTTTGGCAAACCCAAGTTCCATGCTCAATACCCTTCATAGCTTCAAGGATAATGTCATTTTCTTGACCATTTAAAATTAAGGTTGGAACTCCAAGTTGAGCTGCACGGTGAGCCGCTAATAATTTTGAATACATACCGCCAGTACCAACGCTGCTTTTACCACCACATAATTCGTCTAAGTCTAACCTGCTAACATCTTCTATATATTTTAACGGCTTAGCATCAGAGTATTTTAATGGGTTTTTATCTAATACGCAACCAATGCTTGTTAAATTAACAAACAAGTCAGCTTCGACAGCATTTAAAAGCAAGCTAGCTAAGTTGTCATTATCACTAAATTTTAATTCATTTACGGATACAGTATCATTTTCGTTAACAATAGGTATTACACCCCAAGCCAGCAAATGGCTAAAAGTATTACGAATATTTAAAAAGCGTTTGCGGTCTTTTAAGTCATCACGTGTTAAGAGAATTTGAGCTGTCATTATTCCATGCTCAATAAAATACTGCTCATATAAGTGCATCAATTTTGCTTGACCCATGGCAGCAATAGCTTGTTTAGCTGCCAAACTATTATATTCAGGGGTCATAAGTTTATCTTGTAAGGTAGACTTTAAAAGATTACGACCAGTAGCAACAGCACCGGAACTAACCAGGATTATTTTATAGCCCTGATTCTGTAAAATGGATAGTTGCTCACATATACTGTGCATAATACTGTAATTTAGCTTAATGCCACGTTCAGTAGGAGTTGTTAAAATTGCACTACCAACTTTGACAATCACAACTTTAACATTTTTCAAAAATTCTGTTCGCAAATTTTGCATAAAATCAACCTTATTTCAAAAATTTCTTTATACTTTAATGAACTGCTTAGCAAATGTAAACAGCATTTTTTGCATAATTTATAATCAAATAGCTCTAATTTGTTTTTTTGCTTTACTGAAATAGTCGACTTTTTGAAAAAAATCGTATATAAATAATGAACAAATTAATTTGGAGGTGTACTTATGCCAATGGTAAATCCTAAGGATATGTTTGTAAAAGCATATGCTGGCTCTTACGCTGTAGGCGCGTTTAATGTGAATAACATGGAAATTATTCAAGGTATTTTATGGGCTGCTCGTGATGAGAAAGCTCCAGTAATTTTACAAGTTTCCGCCGGTGCAAGAGCTTATGCTGGTCAAACTTATATTATGAAATTAGTTGAAGCTGCTCTTATTGAAAATCCTGATTTAGATATTTGCGTACATCTTGACCACGGTCCAAGCTTTGAAATGTGCAAAGACTGCATTGATGGCGGATTTACCTCTGTTATGATTGATGGTTCACACTTAAGCTTTGAAGAAAATATTGAAGTTACAAAAAAAGTTGTTGAATATGCAAAGCCTCGTGGAGTTTGGGTTGAAGCTGAACTTGGTAAGCTTGCTGGTATTGAAGAGCATGTAAAATCTGACAGCCATGTATTTACTGAACCTAGCGAAGCAAAAGAATTTGTGGAGCGCACTGGTTGTGATTCTTTAGCTATTGCTATTGGCACAAGTCATGGTGCTTATAAGTTTAAAGGTGAAGCAAAGCTCGACTTTGACCGTCTTGGTGAAATTAGCAAAGTGCTTGAAGAGGGCTATCCGTTAGTTTTACATGGTGCTTCTTCTGTTCCTCAAGAAATGGTTGAAATCGCTAATACCTATGGTGGTAAAGTTGGTGATGCTCGTGGTATTCCAGAAGAAATGCTACGTAAAGCAGCAAGCATGGGCGTTTGCAAAATCAATATTGATACTGACATTCGTTTAGCCTTAACTGCTGCGATTCGCAAAGCTTTCCATGATACCCCTGAAGCCTTTGACCCACGCCAATATTTAAAGCCTGCACGTGAAGCAATTAAAAATATGGTTGCGCATAAAATGAAAAATGTGCTTGGTTGTTCTGGCAAAATGTAACGCACTTTAATATATTACCATTTCTAGCGCAAATTCTCAAAGGGTTTGCGCTAAAGTTTTTAAAAGGATTATAAAATGTTTGAAGCTCCAAAAGGATATAAATTTGCTGTTTGCGATGGTGGTTTTCACAAGCATGAACGAAATAATTTAGCACTTATTTTAAGTGAAACTCCAGCTACTTGTGCTGGTGTTTTTACACAAAACCTTTTTCCAGCAGCACCAGTTCTTATTAGCAAAGAAATCATGCAAAAAAATGATAGTGCTATAGCCATTATGATGAACGCTGGACAGGCAAACGCAAACACTGGCGAACAAGGTTTAGCTAATTGCAAAAAAACCTTAGAATTACTTGCAAGTGAGTTAAAGATTGACTCACAAAATATTTTACCAGCTTCAACAGGTGTTATTGGTGGTCAATTTGACATGCAAAAATGGGAAATTGCTATTCCTAAATTAACAAGCGATTTAGGTAAAAGCTCTCCGGAAGATTTTGCAAAAGCAATAATGACTACCGATGCTTTTATGAAAATTTCTGAAAAAGTAGTTGAACTTAGCACAGGAGAAATTAAAGTTCTCGGAATGGCTAAAGGTGCGGGCATGATTTGCCCTAATATGGCAACAATGCTCTGTGCTGTTTTGACTGATGCCAAAGTAGAAGCTAAAACATGGCAAGAGATGCTTAGTAAGGCAACTGAATATAGCTTTAATCGTGTTACTGTTGATGGCGACACCTCAACAAATGATACTGTTTTTGCTCTTGCTAACGGCTATGCAAGCGAAGCCAAGACTCAAGGTGATTTAGATAAATTATATGATGCAATGCTTTTTGTTATGAAAGAATTAGCTTATAAACTCGTTCAAGATGGCGAGGGTGCTACTAAGGTTATTCATATTAAAGTTAGCGGTGCAAATTCAGAAGCAGATGCTGAACAAGTAGCAAGAACTATTGGTCATTCTCCGCTTGTCAAAACAGCAATGTACGGTCAAGATGCAAACTGGGGGCGTATTGCCGCTGCTATTGGCAGAGCTGGCGTAGCATTTAAACAAGAAGATATTAATATTTATATGTGCGGTGTTGAATTATTTGTGAATGGTCAGCCAACTACTCTTGATTTTGATAGCTTGTTAGTGGATAAAATTAAAGAACGTGATATTTACCTTGATATTACAATTGCTAAGGGTGATCACGAATATACTTTATTAGCTTCTGACCTTGGACATGCTTATATTGATTGTAATGCGAGTTATCGCTCATAAGTAGCTTATATGGGAAGTAATTTTTTTAAAAGAAATAAATTTTCACAAGCGCAAAAGATTTGTATAAAAGCAACAGGTCGAGCTATGCAACAGCTCGAAATGATTGGACCTAATACAAAACTTGGTGTGGCTGTTTCTGGTGGTGTTGATAGCTTTGTAATGCTAAAAATATTGCATTTGCGACAATTAATTGTGCCCTTTAAATATGATATAATTGCTATTCATTTAAATGCTGGATTTGATACAAAAAACCATCTAGGCTTAGTTGAATGGTGTAAAGAGCATGGAATTGCATCACATATTGAAGTAACTGACCACGGAACAAGAGCACATTCAGAAGAAAACCGTAAGGATTCTGCTTGCTTTTATTGTGCAATGCTCCGGCGAAAACGCTTATTTGAAATTTGCCAACAGTATAATTTAACGCACTTAGCCTTTGGGCATAATTCTGACGACCTAGTTAATACTTTTTTTATGAATTTAATGCAAAATGGCAGGGTTGATGGCTTAAATCCATGTGATGATTTTTTTGGGGGAAAGCTAAAAGTAATTCGCCCATTAATTCTAGTTGAAAAAAATGACATTATCAAGGCTGCAAATAAATGGGAGTTACCGCTTTTTGAAAACCCATGCCCAAGTGCAGGATTAACAAAAAGAACTGAAATTGAAGATAAATTAAAAGAAATATATAGCTCTAATAAACTATATAGAAGTAATATTTTTAGTGCCTTATCTAGATGGCAAATGAAAAACACCCTTGATAAAAATACTGTATATTTCAAAAAATAAAAACAATCTTAATTTTGTAAAACCATAAAAAAAGCAAATTAGCTTTATGCCGATTTGCTTTTTTTATAAAATTTTATTTATGCGATTCTATTATCTAACCATTTTTTTATTATGGTTATTGTTTGTTCAAAGTTTGCAACTGCAACATTACCAACTTCCTCTTTAACCTTGTCAAAAACCTGCTGGCGCTCCTTACGATTCATATTTTCATCTGCAAGAGCAGGCAAGGGGCGAATTGGTGTACGCTTAAACTCTTGCTCTACCGTCATCACGTAACCAACCTTTTAATACGCTAATTGCTTGTTCCATATTATCTTCAGCCATTTGAAGTGAAAATGCTTTCATGTCTTCTAGGCGTTGTAACATTCCAAATTCATCTTCATCATCAGGTTGAGCTGAAAAAGCAAGGCTTCTAGCTTCTTCATTTGCAACTTCTGCTGCACGTCGTGCTGCTTCTTCTTGAGCTTCATATAAAGCGAGTTGTTCTTCAGCTGAAGGCAAACCCTCAAGCCCTTCAATAATTTCGCCAGCTTCTACCTTTGGTTTTATCAGAGCCATAACAACTGGGCGCACCACTAACATTAAGAATAAGAAAGCAATCAAAGCATTCATGAGTGGCTTGCCTAATCGATCAGCATAATTTGCCACGATTTCAGCTAAGTTTGGCTCAGTTGGTAATTCCATTTCACCAAATGCCATTGAAGTAACTTCAATTTCATCTCCACGTGCTCTATCAAAACCAACAGCCTGACTAACTAAAGCCTTAATACGGTCAAGTTCTTCAGCACTTCTAGGTGTGAAAACCCATTCGCCAGCTTCATTTTTAGCATATGTTCCATCAACAACAACAGCTACTGTTAACCTGTCAACTGTACCAACTTCACCAACAATATTATGCTCTTCTTTGTTGATTTCATAGTTAGTAGTACGAGTTTCACGTGCACCTTGTTGTTGGCTGATTGAACCATTTAAACCATCACCCCTAAAGTTAACCTCTGGAGTTCCAGCCTCTAAGTTAGCTTGCCCACTATTAGTTTCTTCGCTACGTTGCTCAGAGCGCACAACACTACTTTCAGGGTCATAAATTTCTTTACGAGTTGTTCTTTGACTAAAATCTAAATCAGCATTAACTTTTGCAATTGTTTTACCAACACCAATAATTGGAGCTAATAATTCATTAATTCTACGTTCATAGCCATTTTCAACTCTTAAGCGGAAATCACGTTGAGTTAAACTCATGCCAGCTAAGCTGTCGTCTTCAGGGTGATAAAGAGATTTACCAGCACTATCGCTAATAGAAACTCTTGTTTTATCGAGGCCTTCAATCGACATTGTCATCATATTGACAATAGATTGAACTTCCTTGTCGTCCATTTCAAGATTATTATTTTTTAACTTAAGCACAACAGATGCTGATGGCTTTTGTTGCTCTTCAATAAACAAGCTACGCTCAGGAATAACTAGATGAACTCTAGCTGATTCGACATTAGGATATTCACTAATTGTGCGTGAAAGTTCGCCTTGAAGTGCTCTTTGATAGTTTACTCTTTGAACAAACTCAGTTTGCCCAACTTTAACTTCATCAAAAATCTCATAGCCAATACCAGTACCTACTAAGTTGCCTTCGCCAGCAACCTTAATGCGCATATCATAAACAGTATTTTCTGGAACTAAGATACTTGTTCCATTGTTTTCGAGCTTGTAAGGAACATTGTCTGTTTGCAACATCTTTACAACTTTATTTGTATCTTCTGGTCCAAGGTTAGTATATAGAACCTTATAGACTGGTGCATTAATATAAACCATAAACCATACAAAAGCACCACCAATAGCAAGCACCAATCCTAAAACTAACATACGCTGTGAGCCTGAAATATTAGCCCAAAAATCTGTTAGCCTTTCAACAGTTTGTGTAAAGAAATTATTCATATTTAGCTTCCTTTGTCTTATATCTTAAGCTAATTAAAACTGAATGCGTGTAAGTTCACGGTAAGATTCTAAAACTTTATTACGCACAGCTGAGGTCATATTAACTGCAACGCTTGCTTTTTGTAAGGTAATCATAAGCTCATGCACATTTTGTGTTTCGCCAGAGGCAAAAGATTCAATCATTTGATTTTTTTGTGATTGCAAATCATTAACTTCATTTAAAGAGGTTTTAAGTGTATCTGCAAAAGATGTAGTCGGCATAACATTATTGTTTGCGACAGTTTTTTGACGAAGGGAATTTTCTGTCTTACTAAAATTTTGCATTGCCTCAGCATATGTATTCATTCCGCTAATAAAATTCATTATACACCTCTTTAAATTTATACCATTAAAAGCTTATTATTTGCCTATGTCTAAGGCTCTTGTATACATTGTCTTAATGCTATCAACTGTAGCAACGTTGGCTTCATAATTTCTTTGAATAGTCATCATATTAGCCATTTCTTCAACAACGTTAATATCAGGATATGCAACCATGCCTTCTGCATTAGCATCTGGGTGCCCTGGCTCATACCTCATTACAGGCGGGCGATTATCTCGAACAACACCTGCAACTCTTACACCACGAAGTTCACGGTCTAAAGCTGATTCCATTTGTTTGCTAAAAGGACTATCAACTTCTGTTGCAGTTTTAAGAACTGTACGTCTAATATATGTGCTATTACCATCTGCAAGACTACGAGTAGTTTTTGCATTAGCAAGGTTCATCGCAGTTACATTTAAAGCAGTACGTTCTGCTGATAACGCTGATGCACCAATATCAAGGGCTGTCATAAAATCCATTATTTAGCTCCTTCTTGTATAATCTGTTTAAGTCCAGCATAACCACTTTTGGTTACTTGAGCTAAAGCATTATATTGAAGATTATTTTTTGCCATTTTTGCCATTTCTTGGTCAACATCGACTCTATCTTCACCATGTACAACACGTAAATCCATCGCTTTTGCCCAGTCGCCTTGGAAGTTTCTAGCGTCAAATGAGGCTGGCATATGTTCTGTTGAGGTACGTGTAACACGTCCATTCATATCAAGACCTAAAGCTTGTTGTAACTCTTTTTCAAATTCAAAAGAACGCTTTTGATACTTCGGAGTATTGACGTTTGCCACGTTACTCATGATTACATTCTGTCTTTGCATTTGCAAATCCATTACTTTTCCAACAAGTTCAAGGTGGGGTTGGGACAGACCTTTCATGATTATCTCCTATTGTTTTTTATACTATAAGCAAATCACGTGCCAAGTATAATTATCTAGTGTTTTAGGTTGTTTATGGTCTTAGACTCGTGTAGGAAGTCAGTATTTTGGCAGTTTTTTTGCATAAAAAAAAGCAACCTCATTGGATTGCTTTTTTAATTTTTATTCACTGATAGCTTTTAATCTTTATTTTGTTTTGATTTATAAATAGCTAAAAGATTATCGTATTCAACAACTAGTTTTCCATAGTTTCGTTTAAGCTTTATACCATTAGGCTTTAAAGCGTCTTCTTGGCGGCTAATATATTTTTTATGTATATAGTGATCATCAAGCATGGCTTTAGCATGAAAAAGCATGGCTTGTACTAAATTTTCATAAAATTCTGTGATTTCAAACTTAAAATGACTTAATAAATCAGCTGCTTCACTATACATTAAAGCATAACTAATTTTTTCACCCTTATACTTTCTCGAACGTAAATCTTCCATAAAGCGGACTTTACGAGCCTGATTAACATAAGCGTACATTGAATTAACTTCATTCACTAAAGCCCTGCTTTGCGAAAATTCTGTCTTATAGCTATCATTTTGCAAATAAGTATCTAACATTTTAGATACAATTGCATAATTTTCTTCGTTGTAGCCTAAAATCCGCCGTTGATGCTTTGTTAGCCATGAATAAATGCTTTTTAGTTTTTTATCATGTGTATCAGTGCGCTCTATAACCTCAGACCGCTTATAAATGATACGTCCTTCAAAATCACCAGCAATAATGTCTTTTAAGCGTAAGATTATTGAGCTTGTATCACGCATAAGAGCTAAATCAGATAGAGTTTCGCCTGTAACTGGGTGAATGACGCATTGCTTTGAAATAGAAAGTGCTCTTTCTTGGCGAACATTTACAGGTCTAAATCCATGTTGAACATAGCGAATTTTAGCAATTGCAACACGTTTTTTAGCATCTAGTAAATAGCCTTTATCATTTAAATCTTGAATCAAATCTGATTGGTCATGGTCAAGTTTAACAAGAGCTATTTTTTCTACATGTAAGCTTTTATGCTCTCCATCATTCCAAATAGTGGTAATTGTGCGATCTGATTGCCCTAGAACACGAATTAAAAAATGCTCACCTGTTTGCGCTAATTTGCGTGCAAACATAGCTGCAGAGGTTCTGCGTTCTGACACTACGGAAAAACCATATAATTCCATCAAAAAATTATAAACAGATAATCTATTTCGTTCATATAAAGAATTGTCACCAATTTTAAATTTACCAATTTTTAAGCCAAAACGCTTAACTTCACCATTAGGGTCTGAAGGAAACGAAGCATAAATTCCTGACATATGAAAACGCCCATCACAAGCGGTTGATAATACATGAGCTCTATCCATTTCAAAAATATATGGTAATAATTTCTCATAATTAGCTAAATCTGATAAATCGAGATGGTGCAAGTTTTCTTCAAAATCTGAACATAAATTTCGTGGCAAACGAGCCATGAAATTTTGCATATTGCGTGAAATAACATGATCTTCTAAAAGTGAAACAGGTCCTTGAATTGCTTCATTACCAGCAGTTGAGGGATATAAAAAATCATACTGAAAAATTTCTTTAAAACTTTCTAAACGACGAGGAAATACAACTAATGAAAAACTTGGAAGTTCAACATATTCTAAAGGATCAGCATCAAAAGATGGCATTAAATCCCTTAAATCAACAGTAGGATAATCTGAATGTTCAAAAAAAGGTGCTAATAGACAATGCTTAATATGCACCATGTCTAAATAAGACTTCAATTCTTCAAAATCTTGAATATTGACTTTACTTGCAATGAGATTTTGATAGATTTCACTTTCGGAAAAAGCTTCTTCAAATTTCATTCTTAGCTCCGTTTTGTATTATGTTAATCCCAAGTCAAAATACTTAGTCCTGATGAATAGTTTCTTTTGACATAAACAAAGCAATCTCGTAACAAAGCGTATCCATTTCATGCCCATGATCATAGCCCATTAAATGCACCATCGCATGAATTATCAAGTTTAAAGCATGAGTTTTTTCATTTTGCCCATATAACTTAGCTTCTCGCCTTAAAGTATCAACGGACATAACTATTGAACCTAGGAATAATTCAGCATTATCCTCCTCCATACTCGGAAAAGACAACACATTTGTTGGACCTTGGCAATTCATATACTGTGAATTAAGGCTTGCCATAGCACCATCACGAACAAGTTCAAACTCTAAGCTTGCATGCTCAAGCTTAAGAAAAAATAATATTTTCTTTAGTATAAAAGATAATTCAAGCTTTGTATATGAAAAATATGGTTCAAGCCCTTGCATATTAATATAAATCATGCACTATCAACACTTTCTTCAATTTTATTAGTTTGTTCACCACTTGATTTTGCCTCTGATTTAATTTTAGCAACATCTGGATATGCAATTCTTTGGTGAAATAATCCTGTTAAAATTCTTGCAAAATTATCAGATAATTTATGCAAATCTTGGAAAGTTAATTCTGATTCGTCCAATTGTCCCTCAGCAAAAATATCTTTAATTATAGTATCAATATGAGTTTTAATTCTTGCTGGAGTTGGGTCAGACATACTTCTAGTTGAAGCTTCAATAACGTCAGCAAGCATAACAATTGCAGCCTCACGAGTTTGTGGACGAGGTCCTGGATATGAAAACTCTTCAACTGAAATATTCTCAGCGCCATTTTGCTCAACAGCTTTTGCATAAAAGAACTTCATTAAACTTGTACCGTGATGTTGACGAATAATATCTTCAATATCTTCGCCTAGCTTATGCTCTGCCGCAAGCTCACCACCTTTTTTAACATGTGAAATCAAGATAAGAGCACTCATATTAGGTGCTAATTTATCGTGTTTGTTTGGTCCACCTTGCTGGTTTTCAATAAAGTATTCAGGATATGATAATTTACCAATATCATGATAAAGAGCACCAACTCTGCATAATAAACTATTTGCTCCAATTGCTTTTGCACCAGCTTCAACCATGTTTGAAACAATTAAACAATGGTGATAAGTCCCTGGAACAGTAATCATTAATTCTTGCAAAAGTGGTTGTTCTAGGTTCAAAAGTTCCATTAATTTAAAGCGAGTTGTATAGCCAAAAACATATTCAAGTACAGGGCTAAAAGAAAAAAGAAACACAAAGGTTAAAATTGCATTAGCCATTAAGCTAAAAAATAAACTTGCTGTATCTTGAGTGCCTACACCATCAAGCATTGCACAACCAAAACCAAGAGGTAAAACCATTAAGAAATATGGTAGGATAATACTTACAACATCTTGCCTAGTTTGAGCCTTTAAAATTAGCCAAGTGTAAATCATGGCAGATATAAAATAAAAGACAAATAGAGCTAAGCTACCATTTAGAAGTAAGGTTGTAAAAAGAGCTGCAAGTAGCCCTGTTGAGCAATATCGCCTTGCTGCAAAAACTAGTGCGCCAAGACCAGAAATTGCACCACTTGGAAAAACATATAGTAGCACATGGGAGTAAGCACCATTAAGTAATTCTGGAAGTAGTATATACATTGCTTTTGCAATTGCCCCAAAAAGTAAAAGCAAAAAAGATGTAAAAAATAAATCAACTCTTCGTATCTTATGCCCTGCTCGTCCGCTTGGTGCTACAAATAACCCAATTGCAAAAAATAAGCTTATTAAAAAAGTTCCAATAGTTTCAGGTGCTCTGAAAAAAGTTTTACCTTGCTTATATAAAAGCTGTAATTTTAATTGTTGTTCACGGCTTACAATATCACCAGCATGAACAATAATCTCTCCACGGCTAATTTGATAAACTATTGGCTCGACATTTTCACTTGCTTCAAGACCTTTTGCTTGAGTCGCCTCACGATTAAGGGTGATAGTAGGCAAGATAACTGATGCTACAAGCTGAAAAATTGTTCTGCGCTCAAAAGGACCTAAGTCAGAATTAACCTGCAAAAATCTTAACAAAGAATTGAATAGCGTCTGAATGTCAATGAACTCAACGTCTTCAAGGTAGATTGTTTCTTGAGCTGTATCCAAATTACGCACAACAATCCCATTGCTTGCGCTATGTAGTAGCCGACTGTCAGAAACTACTCCATCTCGCAACTTTTCATCTAGCCAAGGAATGAGGTCTTCTACTATAAAACCTTGAACATTAGGAGCAGATAAAACACTAGCAGATTCGCCGCTTAACTCAAGTTGATCTAATAAGTTGTTAAATTGGTTAATATTTAAATCTGATGCAATATCATGCTCACTCGTGGCAAGCTTATTCATAACAGCAAAAATCCTGTTTCTTACTTCAGCAGCTGGCTCAGCTGACAAGTCAAAAACCATTGGCTGTGACATTGCAACAAGTTCACGACGTGCATTTGTAGCATAAGCATCTTCTATTCGTACATTACGAGGAGCAGCAACGTCAATAGTTGCTAGCTCGCCTTCAACAAACAGCTTTCCCTCGTCCTCAAGCTGCATGCCAACTGCAAGGCTTAGTATTATTAAACTCAAGACTAAAAGCCCTGCACCAAAAGCATGAGGCTTTAAGCCGCTGCAAAAAAGTTTAAACTCTTTTAAGGATAATATTTTATTTTTCTTGGAATTTATCATAGGCAGATACTATGCGTCCGACAAGTGCATGGCGAACAACATCTGATGCGTTAAAATGTGAAAAAGAAATACCCTTAACACCATGTAAAACTTTTAGTGCATGAACTAAACCAGAACGCTCACCATCATGAGCTGATGGCAAGTCAATTTGAGTAATATCGCCAGTTATAACAGCTCTTGAGCCAAAGCCAAGACGAGTTAAAAACATCTTCATTTGCTCTCGTGTAGTATTTTGCGCTTCATCTAAAATAATAAATGCATCATTTAAAGTCCTACCACGCATAAAGGCTAGCGGTGCAACTTCAATAATTCCAGCTTCTTGCATTGATGCTAGTTTTTGTCCACCAAGCATATCATGCAAAGCATCATACAGCGGACGTAAATAAGGATTAACCTTATCTGCCATATCACCAGGTAAAAATCCTAATTTTTCTCCAGCTTCAACTGCAGGGCGAGTCAAAATAATACGCTTAACTCTACGTTCAAGCAACATTGAAAGAGCTAAAGCCACAGCTAAATAAGTTTTACCAGTACCAGCAGGACCAATAGCAAAAACCATCTCATTTTTCCGCATACTAGAAACATAATGCTGTTGGGCAATATTTCTTGTATTGATGGTTTTTCTTCCAGAAGCAATGATTGCACCATCTTTGAAAACTTCGCCAAGCTCTGCTTTTTCGTTGGCTTGCAATAAATTTAAACCATGCTCAAGTTCTTCTGCACCAAAGCTTTGCCCTGATTGAAGAAGCCCATAAGCTTGCGCAAAAAGATTAGACAAAATATTTTTCAGCTCCAAATCTTTTGTATCAATAAAAAGCTTTGTTCCTCGTGAGGAAATTTTTGCACCTGTTTTTTGCTCAATTAAGCTTAAATGTATATTATGCGGCCCGAACAATTGATTTGCCAATGCCGCACTTTCAAAAGACAAAGTTTCTTGCTTGCCCTCACTAGCTCTCATTTATATTCCTAAAAACCTTTTTGCAGAACGAACAGTGTTTCGCATAAGCATTGCAATTGTCATTGGTCCAACACCACCAGGAACAGGGCTAATTGAGCCTGCAACCTTTGATGCTGCTTCAAAATCCACATCACCACTTAAAATAGCTTTCTTTGTTTCTTCATTAAAGCCAATGCGATTAACACCAACATCAATTACACAAGCACCAGGCTTAATCCACTCTGCTTTTACAAGACCAGCAACACCAGCGGCTACAATCAAAACATCTGCACGCTTACAGCATTCTGCTAAGTTAGAGGTACGACTATGTGCAAGAGTAACAGTTGCATCACCGCCAACGCCTTTTTGACCAAGCATAATACCAAGTGGGCGACCAACTATATTAGAACGACCTACAATACAAACTTCTGTTCCCGCAGTTTTAACTCCAGCACGAACTAGCATTTCTTGAATACCAGCAGGTGTGCAAGGAGGAAAAATACTCTCGCCTAACACTAAACGACCTAAATTCACAGGGTGGAAACCATCTACATCTTTATCAGGATTAATTACATGAATAATTCTATCCTCATTAATATGTTTTGGTAGTGGTAATTGCACTAAAATACCATGAATACTAGAATCATTATTATATTTTTCAATTAAAGCTACAAGATCATCTTCGCTAATATCTTCAGGTTGATTGTCCTGTATTTCATGAAAACCAAGTTGTAATGCTGTTTTAATTTTTAAGGATACATAGCTCATTGAAGCAGGGTTCTGCCCTACTAAAATTGTTACTAAGCCTGGAACAATTCCATGCTCTTCTTTCATTTTTGCAACTTCTAAAGCTAATTCTTGCAAAATTTCTTCACGCATTTTTGTTCCGCTAATAATTTCAGCCATAATTACTCCATTTATATTTATAAAATCAATATTATTTTATTCTTTAATTACTGGGTACGAAAGAGTTGCTTTCACATACCAAGCTTTTGCATCAGGTCTTTTAGATTTGAACAACTCATAAGCACTACAGGCTCTGCCTCCAGTGCGACAAACAAACATAATCTGCTTACCCTTAGGTATTTCGTCAAGTCTTTTTTCAAGCTCTTGAATAGGAATTAAGGTTGCCTTTTCAAGATGCCCTCTTTTAAACTCACTTTTTGTTCTAACATCTATAATATAAGCCAAATTTTTTTCAATAACAAAGTCTGATTGCATCTTATCTAAAGCGCCGTCTTGCGGTAATTTAAACTCATCTGCATATACGCTTGAATTTAAGATAAGAAAACAAAGCATCATTAATAATATTTTCATAAATTGCCTCACTAACTAATAAGTTCACGTTAACTTTCAGTTTTATTGCTTTCTTTTTTTGTATTTTGAGCCATTAATTTTGCTTTCTTCTTGCTATAGCCAAGTGAAATTAAAATGGCTTCTTCTGTAATTGTTTTTGCATTATAATTAATTAATTGTGTTGCTTTCGTAATATGCTTGCCTGGATTAATGCGAGTACCTTTTTTAGTAATCATTTCAAAATGTAAATGTGGTGTTGATGAACGCCCTGAGTTGCCAACTTCACCTATAACATCGCCCTTCCAAACTTTATCACCTTTTTTAGCACGATATTTTGACATGTGAGCATAGCGTGTTTTTGAACCATCTTTGTGCGTTATATCAATGGTTAAGCCATAACCACGTTGACGACCAACAAAAGTAATTTCACCACTGTCATAGGCTAATACTTCCGCACCAGTAGGACCCTTAATATCAAGACCATAGTGCATTCTTTTACCACGTTTACCAAATTTTGAAATAAACGGTGTACGTTTAAGACGTGCTAGATAGCCATTTTTAAGCTCTTCTTCTTTACGTTTTCTTTCAGCTTCTGCAATTTTTTCAAATTCAGCTAAATTTCTAGCATGGATATCTTCAAGCGACTCATGAATATCGTTAAAACCAGCTTCATAGTCGACTTTTTTTGCACAACCACTGAGGTATAAAGTAACGAACAGTATTAAAATAATTAATTGAAAATTACGCATTATTTTTTTTGGCAATAGTGCCAGCAACTCCTAAGCTCAAATTAGGTAAAAATCTTATAAAAATATATTACATATTTTCTGCCATAAGTGCAAGCTCTTTAACATTTGCTATAACTATTTATTTTGACATATAAAATTTGTTTTGTTGATTTTTATTCTATGAGGATTGGATAATAAACAAACTGTAAAAAATGCTTATCGCGTTATTCTAATTTATCTAGTCGGTACTGAAAAAGTCATTTTTAATGCCTTTTTC
>CAYJPK010000021.1:0-29704 GCA_964372035.1 uncultured Desulfovibrionaceae bacterium
TTTTTTTATTACTACATGTTAACATGTTTTTCATCATCGACTAAATAGCTATTTTAATAGTGTTTGTTATGTAAAAATGCGGAGCTAAAATTCATTAGCTCCGCATTTTTTTAAAGAATTACATTAAGTTTGGATTTAGCATAAACTTAATGTATAACTTTAAGAATTTATCACATCTATAAGTTTTTGTTGACTTTCTTCATGCGTCATTTTAATAGCATTTAAACTATCAGCTCCGACAACAAAACGCTGTTTAGCCATATGTCCTAAGTCATCTCTATCTGCTACACAGAGTGCTTGGCAACCAGCTAAAATAATGGAAATATCGCTTTCTTCATCATTATCTACAATTTCAAAAGCAATATTTTCATTTTTAAGTCTTTCAAGTAATACTTTAACAAATTCAACTCGATCATAACCAGCATTACAACCACCACAATATGAAATGCTAATTTTTTTCACTTTATTTCTCCTGTATTATCAAAGATTTAAAATGTTAAGCCATGCTTTAAAGTCAGTTTGTGCACGTTCTGAAAGAAGCTGTTTACGTTCTTTTTTGTGAATTCTTCTATCTAATTCTAAGCTTGGCATTAGCCCAAAATGAACATTTGAAGGCTGAAACTTTTTAGCTTCTGTATTCTTTAGATGCTCAAGCAAAGCTCCTAAAGCTGTCGTTGTTGGAGGTGCAGTGATATCTTTATTTTTAAGTTTTGCTCTAAATAAAACAGCTAACCATAAAGCACTTGCAGCTGATTCAACATAGCCCTCAACGCCAGTGATTTGTCCTATTAAATGAATTCTTTCATTATTTGTCAATGATAAATCGGCATTCAACATGCGTGGTGCATCAACATAAGTATTGCGGTGCATACTGCCATATCGCAAGAATTTAACATCTTTAAGCCCTGGAATTAAGCGGAAAACTTCATCTTGAGCACTGTAAGTTAATTTTGTTTGACAACCAACTAGATTAAAAGCATCTTTATTGAGGTTTTCACAGCGAAGTTGAATGAGAGCATATGGTCGTCGATCACTTCGTGGATCAACAAAGCCAACGGGCTTAAGTGGTCCAAATGTAAGAGTTTTAAAGCCTCGTTCAGCCAGTGCTTCAATAGGCATACAACCTTCAAAATGTTTTTCAAAGTCTTTAGCTTTAACTTTTTCGCCTTCAATTAACGCATCATAAAAAACTTGGTATTCATCTTTATTCATAGGACAATTCAAATAATCGCCACCTTCAACATCTTCCTCGTAGCGGCTACCCCAAAAAGCAATATCCATATCAACAGAATCTGCCTCAATAATTGGTGCAATTGCATCATAAAAATATAGGTATTGGCTATCAATAGTTTCAGCTAAGTTTTTGCTAAGTTCATCACTTGTAAGTGGTCCAGATGCAATGATAATTTTATCAAAATCATCTAACTCGCTCAAGCTATCAATACGTTTATTAACAAGTGTAATGTTAGAATTTTTGATAGCATCAGTAATTTGCTTAGCAAATAATTCACGGTTAACAGCTAAGGCTTTGCCAGCAGGTAGTGCATTTTCATCAGCAGCCTGCATAAAATAACTTCCAAGCTCACGCATTTCTTGCTTTAATAAGCCAATGCCAGAATGTAAGTCCGCAGAACGTAACGAATTTGAACATACAAGTTCCGAAAAAGAACTATCAGTATGCGCCTCTGAATAATAATTGGGTTTTTGCTCAAATAAGTGTATTTCTAGTTCAGGTGCAAATTTATTTAAATAGAGCGCAAACTCGCACCCTGCAAGTCCTGCTCCGATGATTGCAATTTTGTTCATTGTTTTATACCATATGTAAAAATTAGATTTTGGCACTTTGTGTGCTTTTTAAATTTTATACATATGCTATTAATTTAGTCAAATAATTTTTGAGAGATAATATGGAATTTAAACTAACAACTGAATATACACCAACTGGCGACCAACCATTTGCAATTGATGAATTATCTTCAAATGTTATGAATGGTGTGAGAGATCAAGTTTTACTCGGAGTGACAGGTTCTGGTAAAACTTTTACAATGGCAAACGTGATTGCACGGTGTGATAGACCTGCTTTAATTTTAGCACCAAATAAAACACTTGCCGCTCAACTATATAATGAATTTAAAGGTTTATTCCCACAGAATGCTGTTGAATATTTTGTCAGTTATTATGATTATTATCAGCCAGAGGCTTATGTTCCAAGTTCTGATACCTTTATTGAAAAAGATTCGTCGATTAATGATAATATTGATAAATTGCGTCACGCTGCAACACACGCCTTATTGACAAGGCGAGATGTAATTATTGTTGCATCAGTATCGTGCATTTATGGCTTGGGCTCACCAGAATATTATGCAAAATTAGTTATACCAATTGAAATTGGTCAGCTAGTTAGCATGGATAGCATTATAACTCGCCTAGTTGAAGTACAATATGAGCGTAATGACTATGATTTTCACCGTGGAACTTTTAGAGTTAGAGGTGATGTTTTAGAAATTATTCCAGCTTATTCGCATGAAATGGCTCTGCGGCTTGAATTTTTTGGTAATGAAATTGAAGCAATACGTGAAATTGACCCTTTAACAGGTAATATTTTAGGCTCAATATCAAAAACTGTTGTTTATCCTGCAAGTCACTATGTTTCTGATGGAGATAATTTAAGCCGTGCAATGCATGATATTCGTCTTGAATTATGTGACAGCTTAAATCAATTTCAAAATAATAATCAACTAGTTGAAGCTCAAAGGCTAGAACAACGCACTCAGCTTGATTTGGAAATGATGCAAGAACTTGGCTATTGTAATGGAATTGAAAATTATTCTAGACACTTAGATAATCGTAAAGAGGGTGAAGCACCATTCTGTTTGCTTGATTATTTTCCTAAAGATTTTCTATTATTTGTTGATGAATCGCATATTACCTTACCGCAAGTTCATGGTATGTATAAAGGCGATAGATCACGCAAGCAAACACTTGTTAATTTTGGTTTTAGACTTCCGTCAGCTCTTGATAATAGACCATTAGAATTTTCAGAGTTTCGTGAGCGATTAAATCAAAATATTTATGTTTCGGCAACGCCGGCAAAGTGGGAAATTGATCAATCAGAGGGAGTAATTGCTGAACAAGTTATCAGACCTACAGGCCTAGTTGATCCAACTATTGAAATTCGTAAAACTCAAGGGCAAATTGAGGATTTATTGGGTGAATGTAATAAGATTATTGCTAATAAATTTCGAGTGTTAGTAACAACTTTGACTAAACGCATGGCGGAAGATTTAACAGAATATTTAAATAAAATGAATGTTCGTGCTAAATATTTACATTCTGATATTGATACCCTAGAGCGTATGGCAATTTTAAAGTCACTTCGTATGGGTGAGTTTGATGTTTTAGTTGGAATTAACTTATTGCGTGAGGGCTTAGACATTCCTGAGGTAGCGCTTGTAGCAATTTTAGATGCAGATAAAGAGGGTTTTTTACGTTCAACAGGTTCATTAATACAAACCTTTGGACGTGCTGCAAGAAATAGCGAGGGCAAAGTAATTCTTTATGCCGATAAAATGACAAAATCTATGCAACAGGCGATTGATGAAACAGAAAGGCGCAGAGAACGTCAAATTGAATGGAATTTGGCACATAATATTGTACCAAAAACCATTATAAAACCGTTTGAATCAACACTTGATAGCTTGTATCAAAAAGAAGATGGTAAAAAATCAAAGTCAAAATCAAGCAGTACAAATAAGTATGATGAGCTGTATGCAATGGACGCGAAAAGCCTAGCTAAACATATTAATAAGCTGGAAAAAGAGATGCGTGAACATGCTAAAAACTTAGAATTTGAAGAGGCTGCTAGGCTTCGTGATGAGATTACAGAGCTACGCAAAAAATTTATTGCAGAGCTCTAATAATTTTAAAATTTGAACTTAATTTAAATCTTGATTTGAACTAAAAATAAAACATTTTTGATGCTGTGTTGTAATATGCTGAAATTACGTGATATTATAAAAAATATTTAAATCTTATAATTTCTTTACTTTTACTAAAATTTGAACTATATTTCTTTGTTGTTTAGAATAATATTTTAATTTTATATAGGTGAAATTATGCGCGCTTTATTACATTTAAAAAAATCTTTAGAAACAGTTTTAGCTGAAATGAATGTTTCATACCACGAAAAAACTGTTATTGAACCTCCGAAAGATAGCAAACACGGTGACTTAGCAATTAATATAGCTATGCTTTTAGCTAAAGAATTAGGTCAACCACCACGTAAAATTGCTGAAGATATTGCACAGCGTCTGCAAAAAGATACTTGCATTGAAAAGTGTGAGGTTGCTGGTCCAGGTTTTTTAAATGTTTATTTTAATAAATCTTTTTGGCAAGAAACTATTATTGAAACTGAAACAAAGAAAGAGAAGTTTGGCGCTGGTGCTAATAAAGACTACAAAATTCTAATTGAATATGTTTCAGCAAACCCGACAGGACCGCTTCATATTGGTCATGGTCGTGGAGCTGCTGTTGGTGATAGTTTGCGTCGTATTTTAGATTTTGCTGGTTATGATGTTGATACTGAATATTACATTAACGATGCTGGCAGACAAATGCGCCTTTTGGGTCTTTCAATTTGGTTACGTTTGAAAGAAGTCGCTGAAAAAGAAGTAGTTTTACCAGAAGATTTTTATCGTGGTGAGTATATTATTGATTTAGCAAAAGAGTTATGGAAAAAAGAGCCAAACATATTTGATTTACCAGAAGATGAGGCTGAAAATCTTTGTTTTGAATATGGCATGAATTCAATTATGGACGGTATAAAGCAGGATTTAGCTGACTTTAGAGTTGGTCATGATTTTTATTACTCTGAAAAATCTTTAGTTGAAAAAGGTGCTGTTGAAGCAAGCTTTGAGCGACTTCGTGAAATGGGTTATTTATATGAACAAGAGGGCGCATTATGGTTTAAGTCAACTGAACTTGGAGATGACAAGGATAGGGTGCTTAAAAAATCTGATGGTAGCTTAACTTATTTTGCATCTGATATTGCTTACCATGACGATAAATACAATCGTGGTTACAATAAATTGATCGATATTTGGGGCTATGATCACCATGGTTATGTTCCACGTATGAAATCTGCAATTACAGCTTTAAATCGTAAAAAAGAAGATTTTGACGTTATTTTAATTCAGCTTGTGAATTTGCTCCGAGCAGGAGAACTTGTTGCGATGTCAACTCGTGCAGGTGTTTTTGATACCTTAGCTGATGTTGTCAAAGAGGTTGGTGTTGATGCTTCACGCTTTATGTTTTTATCACGTAAAAGCGATAGTCACCTTGATTTTGACCTTGAACTCGTTAAAGAACGTAACATGAATAACCCTGTTTACTACGTGCAGTATGCTTATGCAAGAACTCGTTCAATGCTTCGCAGAGCTTCAGAACAAGCTATTGAAATTCCAAATAGTAGTGATTTAGATATGCTTTCAAGTTTAAATGAAGATTTAGACATAGCAATTTTACGTAAGCTTGATCAATTTGAAGATGTAGCAGAGCAAGCAGCAAGACTCTTTGCGCCGCAAGCAATTAGCACTTATTTAACAGAACTATCTGGCTTATTACATAGTTACTATAATAAATATCCTGTACTACAAGCAGAAGATAAATCTATTGTACTTGCACGCTTAATGCTTATGCGTGCTGTTGGGCAAGTTATTGTTAATGGTCTTTCGCTTCTTGGAGTTGAAGCACCGGAGAGCATGTAAGCTATGAACCAGCGTGAAAAAGCACAATCTGAAAAAGAACCTTTTTTAAAGCGAAAAATTACCTTCACTTGTAGTTTAACAAGTGTAATTGGTATCTTAATTGCTATTGTTATTGGTGCTTTTTGGGCTTTTACCTTTGGTGTTATTATTGGTCGTGGTTATGAACCAGAAGACGCTGTTCCTGGACTTGGCAAACTAATGCCAAAAGAAGAAATTGTTGAAGAAGTGCCGCAAACTGTTATTTCAAAAGAAGAGTTAACTTTTGCAACTGATTTGAAATCTAAGCCAACTTTAAGCACAGAAGAACCTGCTCCGCAGCTTGAGAGCAAGAAAGAGGCAAATAGTACGAAACCAATAGAATTTGGTGCTCCGCATACGCCTAAAACTGAAACTAAAAAAGTGCAGGCAAAACCAGAACCCAAAAAAGAAGAAGCGAAAGCAGAAGCAGCAGAGAATGTAAAAAGTGACTATGTACTTCAAATAATAGCATATCGCAAAAAAGATCAAGCTGATGACTTTAGAGAAAAACTTGAAGGTGATGGCTTTAGAACAAAAATTGAAAAATACACGAGCTCAAGTGGTAAAAACACTCTTTACAGGGTGCAAGTTTTACTGCGTGGAACAGAAGAAAATCTTGATGAACTTCGTGATGTTTTGGCAAAATATAAAATTAAAGATTTTTCAATTGTTTCTAAAAAAGCACTTAAATAAAGCTTAAAATATTATAAATTGAGATAAAATGAATATAATTTCAAAAATCGGAACTCGTACTATAGAAATAAATAAAAATTTTGGTGAGATATTTCTTTTTTACCTTGAAGGTATTAAGCAAATTTTCAGTTCAAATAAATTATTTTATAAGTTTATTCGTCAAATGTATGTAATTGGCTATGAGTCTTTATTCTTAATTCTTTTGATTGGTCTTTTTACAGGAATGGTTTTAGGCTTGCAAGGCTATTATTTACTTGTAAAATTTGGCTCAGAGGGAATGTTAGGTTCTGCTGTTTCTCTTACCTTGATTCGTGAACTTGGTCCAGTTTTAACTGCAATTATGGTGACAGGGCGAGCTGGTTCTGCCATGACAGCTGAAATAGGTGTCATGCGAATTACTGATCAAATTGATGCACTTGAAGTTATGGATATTCCAGCAATGGGTTATTTAATTGCTCCAAGATTTTTAGCATGTTTAATTGTTTTTCCTTTTTTAACTGCTATTTATGATGTTATCGGAATTTTCGGAGGCTATTTGACAGGTGTTAGCTTACTTGGAATTAATGGTAGCCTTTATTTTTATGGAATTGAAACTAGCGTTGTAATGAAAGATGTTGTCGAAGGCTTTATTAAATCCTTAGTATTCTCGCAACTTGTAGCACTTATTTGTTGCTATCAGGGTTTTAATGCGCATAAACGCAAAGAAAGTGTTGGTCCTGAGGCTGTTGCAAGTGCAACGACTTCTGCTGTTGTTATTTCAAGTATTTTGATTTTGATTTCTGATTATATTTTAACTTCATTTATGTTATAATTATGCAAAAAATTGATGAAAATTTAGAATGGACAATTGAGCTTCAAAACCTTGTTTTAGGTTATGGAGAGCGTGTTGTTTTAAAAGATATAAATGCAACTATTCCTAGTGGTGAAATTACTGCTGTTTTAGGTGAATCTGGTTGTGGTAAATCAACCTTACTTCGACATGTTATTGGGCTTTCAAAGCCGATGAGTGGCAAAATTCTCTATGGTGGCAATGATTTATTTTCTTTACCGTCTAAACAATTTAGAAGGGTGCGTAGGCGTTTTGGTGTTTTATTCCAAGATGGTGCATTACTTGGCTCACTTACCTTAGCTGAAAATGTTGGCTTGCCACTTTCTGAAAATACAAATTTATCTAAAAAAACTATTCGTAATGCAGTGCTTAGAACGCTCGATTTAGTTGGTTTAGCTGACTTTGCTGATTTTTATCCTAATGAATTATCAGGCGGAATGCGCAAACGTGGCGGTTTAGCTAGAGCAATCGTGACAGAACCTCCAGTATTATTTTGTGATGAGCCAACTTCTGGGCTAGATCCTATTAATTCTGCACAAATGGATAGACTTTTATTAAACATGAAAGCACAATTTCCTAAAATGACAATAGTTAGCGTTACTCATGATTTAGCTAGTGTTGCTAATATTGCAGATAAGGTACTTGTTATTCGTGAAGGTAAAAATGTGTTTTTTGGCACATATCAAGAATTATTAAATTCTGATAATGAATATTTAAAGAGTTTTATTGATAGAAAATCTGAAAATTTAAGTTATAGTTTGCCACCAGCAGATGAGAGTGTTAGAGAAGCTCTTGCTAAGTGGATGGCACAATAATTGTAATAGGGGAATATTATGTTGATGTCTAAAGAGAGTGCCGTTGGTATTTTTGTAATTATTAGCTTAATTTGCGTAGCGTATTTGACTATAAAACTAGGTAAAATGGAGCTTGTATCTAGTGGTGGCTTTAATGTAAATGCACAGTTTAGCTCTGTTACTGGTTTAAAGTCTGGAGCTGATATTGAAATTGCAGGCGTAAAAGTTGGCAAAGTGAAAAACATTAAACTTAATGCTGATGAGGCGATGGCAACCGTAGAATTACAATTTAATGACGGTGTTAAGGTTTTTGATGATGCAATTGCTTCAGTTAAAACTAGTGGGTTGATTGGTGATAAGTACATAAGTGTTGATCCAGGTGGTGCTGGCATTGAACTTGAAAGTGGTGACATAATATTAGACACTGAGTCAGCTGTAGATATTGAAGCTTTAATTAGTAAATTTGTATTTGGGGGAGTATAGTGAATAGTTTTAAGAAAATTGGTTTATGTCTAGGTAGTTTTTTAATAGTGTTTATGTTGGCTTTTTCTGCTCAGGCTCAAAGTCCAACTGATGAATTACATCATGTTATTGACGATATTTTGACAGTGTTAAAAGACCCTGCTTATAAAGATGAGGCTACTAGACCTCCGTTAAGAGAAAAAATTGAAAATGCAATTGGTACAATGTTTGACTTTACAGCTTTTTCAATGCGTACTCTTGGAGCTAATTGGAAGAAATTTAGCCCAGCTGAACAAAAAGAATTTACACAGGCATTTTCAAAGTTATTTCTAAATACTTATCTCGATCAAATTGATGGTTATAATGGCGAACAGATCGAATATAATGGACAAAGGCTTGCAAAAAATAATACAGTAGCAGAAGTTCAAACTGTAGTTACGATGGCAAATGGAAATGCTGTTTCTGTTGCTTATCGTATGATGTTAAAAAATAACAAATGGTCTGTTTATGATATATTAGTTGAAAGTGTTGGGCTTAATAGTAATTATCGTTCACAGTTTAAAGACTTTTTAGCAAAAAATAAACCTGCAGACCTTATTGCAACAATAAACAAAAAAAATGCGAATAATTAATTAAAAAATAATGAGACTACTATGAACCGTATAATTTTATTGCTTTTAATCACTTGTTTTTTAAGTGCTTGTGCAAGTAAACAAAATGATTCAATTGTAAGCAGTGAAGATATCGTTGCAGCTCAAGAAATTTCAACTGTAACTGATGATTTTTCTGATGACGATTATTTTGATGACGAATTTGGTGATGAACCTGTAGAAAGTGAGCAAGTGTCTGATCCTCTTGAGGGTTGGAATAGAATGTGGTTTAGTATTAATGATGTCCTTTTGCTTGATGTTATTAAGCCTGTATATAAAGGATATGAGTTTGTCGTTCCTGCAGAACTTCGTTCTGGATTTAGGAATATATTAAATAATATAAAAGCACCTGTTAGAATTGTTAATAGTATCTTGCAATTTGAATTTGGACAAGCCATGGTTGAGCTTGGACGCTTTATGGTTAATAGTACTGTTGGAATTGGTGGCTTAGTAGAAGTTGCAAAACCTGAAGATGCACTTGTACCTATTGATTTAAAAACAGCAAATTTCGGTTCAACTCTTGCAAAATGGGGATTTGGAGAAGGTTTTTACTTAGTTCTTCCACTTTTTGGACCAAGTACTTTGCGTGATACTTTTGGTTTGGCTGGTGATATGGTTGCAAGCCCTACTTTTTGGAGTGGTGAGCCAACAGGACCAATCAACAAATATGTAAACTATGCAACTAGTGGAACTTTACAATTTAATGACTTTGGTTCAGCATTAGATGGCTATGAAGCAATTACATCTTCATCAATTGAGCCGTATATTGCATTACGCAATGCTTATATCCAATTAAAGCGAACAATTAATAATTCTGATACAAGAAAGATTGATGATGAATTTGCAGAATAGATTCATTATGCATTATAAAATCAGTATTGTTTTATAGAAATTAAAAAGGAACTTTTATAGTAATCTCATCTGGAATTACTATAAAAGTTCCTTTTTTTTGTAAATTTATTGCAAATTTAAATTGCTCTAAAATCATTATAAAAACTAAAAGCAAGTTAATTTTTTCTAAAATAAAAAATAAAACCAATAATAATAAGTGGTAACGAAAGAATTTGTCCCATACTAATAAAGTTTAAAGCTACAAAGCCAAGGTGAGCATCAGGCTCACGTAAAAATTCAACGCTAAACCTAAATACACCATATAAGAGTGCAAATAAACCAGAAATCTTTCCAACAGCTCTTTTTTTACTTGAATATATCCATAAAACAATAAAGAGGACTAAACCCTCTAAAAAAGCTTCATATAGTTGTGAGGGGTGGCGAGCTAAACTACCTCCATTAGGAAAAACCATGCCAAAAGGTGAATCAGTTACCCGTCCCCATAATTCAGAATTAATAAAGTTTCCTATCCTTCCAAAGAATAAACCAGGAGGAACAAGTGGAGCAACAAAATCAATTGTGGCTAAATAATTATGTTTATGTTTTTTGCTAAATAGGTAAAGACCAAGCAAAACTCCTATTAAACCACCATGGAAGGACATCCCTCCATTCCAAATTTTAAAAATTTCAAGTGGATCTGATAAAAATACGGCAAAGTCATAAAATAAAACATAACCAATTCGACCACCTAAAATAACACCAAACATAGCATATGTAATTAAATCGTCAACTTGATTACTATTCCAACCTTGTGAACACCATAATTCTTTTTTTACTCTATATTTAGCTAAAAAAAGCCCGATTAAAAGGGCTAATAGATACATAAGACCATACCAATAAATATTTAATGGTCCTATTGAAACGGCAATTGGATCAATAACTGGATATTTAAGCATTGTTTATTTTTTCTAAAATAATATTTAAAACCTGGTCAATATTATAATTTGAAGTGTCAATAATATTAGCATCTTGAGCTGGCATTAAGGGGTCAATTTTTCTTGTTCTATCGGCAAAATCTCGTTCTTTGATTTGTGTAGCTAGCTCATCAATATTAATTTCTTCTTTGTTTGGAAGCTCATTATAGCGACGCATAGCACGAATTTCAGGGCTTGCCTCTAGAAAAAACTTATGCTGTGCATCTGGGAATACTTTTAAACCCATATCTCGACCTTCAGCCACTAATGAGCCCTTGCCAAGTTCTTTCTGAATTTCTTGTAAATAGCGGCGAACAGGCGCAAAAGTTCCAAGTTTAGACGCTCTTGCTCCAACTTGCTCATTACGTATTTCACTGCCAATTAGTACGCCATTACAAAACAACTTTGTTTGTTCTTCACTTGCTTCAAGTTCAAAGTGATACTTTTTACATCTTTCATACAAATCATTAGCGTTTATATCTTCATCGCTTAAATTGAGAGCTAAAGTACGATACATAGCACCAGTGTCTAAATAAGCAAATAAAAGTTTTTTAGCTAGCAATTTAGCAATAGTTGATTTGCCAACTCCAGCAGGTCCATCAATTGTAATAATTGGCATATATTTCTCTACATCACCGAAGATAATTTATTTATAAATTCAATGTTTTCTTGCTCACTGCCTATGCTTACACGTAGCTTATTACTTAGTCCATAACTATGAAGCGGGCGAATAATAATTCCTTTAGCAAGTAGAGCATCATAAATATATTTACTATCATTTTCTGGCATATTAGATGGCTCAAACATAATAAAATTAGCCATGCTAGGATAAACTTTACACCCGAGTTTTGCAAGTTCAGTATTTAAAAATTCTCGACCTTCTTTGACAACTCTAAGTGTTTCATTATAAAAAACTTCATCTTCAAGTGCACTAAGACCAGCTTTTTCAGCTAAAATATTAACTGAAAAGGGTAGGCGCACACGATTATAATAATCAGCTAATATTTCTGGTAAAACAGCATACCCAAGCCTAATTCCAGCTAATCCACGACTTTTAGAAAAAGTTCGTAAAATGGCAATATTATCAAGTTTGTCGTATAGCTTTATAACGGAGTAATCGTCTTCTTTATCACAAAAATCAATATAAGCTTCATCAATAACTAAAAGACAGTTTTTAGGTAGGCTATTTGCAAGCCTAATGATTTCTTCTTTTTTTACAGCATATCCAGAAGGATTGTCAGGATTAGTAACAAAAACAGCAACAGTTTTTTCATTTACTAGGCTAAGCAAACTATCAAAATCAAAAGAAAAATCTTCATTAAGCTTAGCTTGACGAATTTCAATACCAGAAAGAGCTGCTTGAGTTGTATAAATACCAAAGCAAGGCTTAAATGCCACAATGTTATTTTCTTTAGCAGTTGCAGTTATACGTAAAATCAAATCTATAATTTCATCAGAACCATTACCAACTACAACACGATTTGCATCAATATTGTGATAATTTGCTAAAGCCTTACATAAAGAAGGATTTCCGCCAGCAGGGTATCTAAATGATAGATTAGCATTATCGCTAATTGTTCTTTGAACAACAGGCGAAACACCAAGCGGATTTTCATTACTGGCCATTTTAATGACCTTAGCTAAACCAAATTTTTCTTTTATGCTTTCAATAGATTGACCCGGGGTATAGGCTTTGAAACCTTTTACCTCGGGTCTGATATTTGCTTCAAAATTCATTATTATAAATCATCCTCAGGGCGAATAGTAAGAACAGGGCATTTTGCATTTTTAACAACTTTTTCAGCCACTGAACCAAATAAAATTCTATCAATGCCTTTGCGTCCATGTGTACCCATTATTATAAGGTCAACTTGTTCTTCATCGGCAAGGTTAAGAATTTCTTCAGCTGCATAGCCAATAATTACTGAACCTTTTGCTTCAACACCTTGAAAACATTCAGCAATAAAATCAGTCATAGATCTTTCAGCTCCAGATACAATTTCACCAACAAAATTGTCAATGGTATTAGGAGGAACATGAAAGCCTGTATACTGAGTCAAAGTTGGCGCAGCGTAAATAGCAACAATGCTAGCATTTGTTAAGGTTGCAAGCGATTTAGCATAATCAGCCACGATTTTGCTATGGTCAGATAAATCAACAGCACATAAAATTTTACTAATTTTCATAACGACCTCCATCTTGTATTTAAGATTATCTTAAAATCAGCATAACACAATTAAAAAAATAATTCAAGTGATTTTATACACTTCGTAATAAGTTTTTATTCTTTAGTAAAAAGCCTTGCACCTGCTTCAACATCTTTTGTAATCCACTGATTGCCACCTATCACAGCTCGAGTACCTATAGTAATGCGACCTAAAATAGTTGCGCCAGCATAAACTGTGACATTATCCTTTAGTATAGGGTGGCGTAAATTACCCTTAATTAAAATGCCATCATCTCCTTTAGGAAAAGATAATGCGCCAAGTGTAACACCTTGATATACTCGACAATTTTTACCAATAATAGCTGTTTCGCCAATTACAACACCAGTACCATGGTCTATAAAAAAGCCTTCATCAATTTGTGCGCCAGGGTGAATATCAATACCAGAATGTGAATGTGCCATTTCGCTAATAATCCTTGGAATAACAGGTACTTCAAGCTTATATAATTCATGGGCAATACGGTGATGTGTCATAGCTAAAATTGATGGATAACAAAAAATTGTTTCACTAGGGCTACTTGCAGCTGGATCACCCTCATAAGCGGCATTAGCATCTGTTGCAAGTAATGCTCTTATTTTTGGTAAAGATTTTATGAACTCCATGGCTCTTTCATGAGAAATTTTATCACAAGTATCACAATCACTAGCAAAATTAGCACATGCAAAACAAGCACCTCGCCCAATTTGCTCGGCTAACATTCTATAAATAGAATCTAAGTTTGCAGATAAATGATAACGCATAGATTCAGGATAAACGCATGACATTCCGAAATATCCTGGAAATAGGGCTGCTTTTAAACGAGACATAATTTCTTTTAAAGCATCAACTGATGGCATGGGGGCATTATGTAGTGGTTGCTTAAAAACAGTTTCAAGCGAACTTGGCTCGCAAAGCTCTTTAACTACTGCATCAATAGCACTCATAGAAACAGCTTGTATCTTAGTTAATTCATTCATGATTAGATCCCATAATTTTAATAGCAATAATTTAGATATTTTGCATAAAAATAAAAAAAATTCAAGCTTTAAGTTGTATATAATAAAAAAGCACCATTAAAAATGATGCTTTTTTATTATATGTTTATAAGTTTTATGCTAAAATTTCTTTTGCAGATTTTATAATAGCATCAACATTAATACCAAAATAATTGAATAACTCATTGGCAGGAGCAGATAAGCCAAAGGAATTCATACCAATAGCTACACCATCAAGACCAACATATTTATACCACATATCAGTATTAGTTGCTTCAATTGCAATTCTGGCTCGTACATTTTTTGGTAAAACTTGCTCTTTATATTCTTTGCTTTGAGCTTCAAAATTCTCAACACAAGGCATACTTACAATTCTAACCTTACGACCTTCTTGTTCAAGTTTTGCACAAGCTTCTTTAGCTAAATGAAGTTCAGAACCAGTGCTAATAAGAATTAAATCAAGGTCACTACTATTATTATAAGCAATGTAGCCACCTTTTGATATATCATCGGCACTAACACCAAAATGCATTTGTGGTAAGCCTTGGCGACTTAAGATAAGAGCAGTAGGTCCATTTGTCTTAAGTGCATCAACCCAAGCACATGAAGTTTCAAAAGCATCAGCAGGTCGCCATACTTTTAAATCTGGAATTAAGCGCAGTGAAGGAGTATGTTCAACTGGCTCGTGAGTTGGTCCATCTTCACCTACTCCAATTGAGTCATGAGTTAAAACATAAACAACACGCTGCTTCATAATTGCTGATAATCGAATAGCAGAACGCATATAGTCAGAAAACACTAAAAACGTTCCACCATAAGGTAAAAATCCACCATGAAGTGCCATACCATTCATAATACATGCCATAGCAAATTCACGAACACCGTATGAAATATAATTTCCTGAAAAATTATCAACAGTTAATTTAACGCTATGCTTATGCCAGGTGTTAACTGATGAAGTTAAGTCAGCAGAACCACCAAAAAGCTCTGGTAAGTGCTCAGCTATTTTACTTAAAAAATTACCACTTAAAGCACGTGTTGCAATTTTATCTTCAGTTGCTTTAAATTCTTCAACCACTTTTGAACTAATTGTATCAAAATCTTTTGGTAGTTCACAATTCATACGACGCTTAAACTCAAGCGCAAGCTCTGGAAAAACCTCAGCATATTTAGAAAATTTACTATTCCAAACGTCTTCAAACTCTTGCCCCTTTGCAATATTATTCCATTCATCATAGATATCTTGTGGAATTACAAAAGGTTCATGATTCCAGCCAAGAGCTTGCCTTGTAGCAATAATTTCATCTTTTCCAAGCGGAGAACCATGGCATGAATTTGTACCAGCTTTTTTAGGTGAACCAAATCCAATAGTTGTTTTACAACAAATTAGGGTAGGCTTGTCAGTTGTTTTTGCTAAGGAAATTGCAGCATCTAAAGCTTCGCTATCATGCCCATCAATATTAGGAATAACGTGCCAAGCGCTAGCTTCAAACCGAGCTTTTGTGTCTTCACTAAACCAAGCGCTTACTTCACCATCAATAGAAATATTATTATCATCATAAAGCACAATTAATTTATCAAGCTTTAATTGACCAGCTAAAGAAATCGCTTCTTGTGATAAACCTTCCATAAGGCAACCATCACCAACAAAGCAATAAGTATTGTGGTTTACAATTTCATGACCAGTGCGGTTGAAATCATTTGCAAGTTTTTTCTCAGCAATTGCCATGCCAACTGCCATTGCAATACCTTGACCGAGTGGTCCAGTTGTTGTTTCAATTCCAGCTGTTTCAATTTCAGGGTGACCAGGAGTTTTTGAGTGTAACTGTCTAAAATTTTTAATATCTTCAATTGAAAGCTCATAGCCGGTTAAGTGCAATAAGCCGTACATAAGCATTGAAGCATGACCATTTGAGAGAACAAAGCGGTCACGATTAGCCCAATTTGGGTTTTTAGGGTTGTGTTTTAATTGTTTCCTCCACAACGCTTCTGCCATATTTGCCATGCCCATTGGAGCACCAGGGTGGCCAGAATTAGCTCTTTCAACAGCATCAACAGCTAACATTCTAAGTGCGTTAGCTAAATCTTTACGAGTAGGCATATGATCCTCTAACTTTTTAATGAGTTGTTAAATTCTTGTAATCTTTTATCATAAGGCGGAAAATTGAAAAAAGCAGAACCACATACAAGCACATCTGCTCCAGCATCGACTAAAGCTTTAGCATTGTCAGGATTAACACCGCCATCAACTTGTATCAAAATATCCTTATGCCCAGAAATCTTTTCTTTAACTTTTTCAAGTTTATTATAAGTTGCAGGAATAAATTTTTGACCACCAAAACCAGGGTTTACACTCATAAGTAAAATCATGTCCAAGTCATCTAAAATAAAATCAAGAACATCTAATGGGGTTGCAGGATTAAGTGAAATACCTGCTTTCATACCTAGGCTACGTATTTGTGCTAGGCATGATTGAATATGTCTTGTTGATTCAGCATGAATTGTTAAATAATCAGCCCCTGCAGCTTTAAAATCTTCTAAATAGCGTTTAGGTTCTTCAATCATTAAATGGACATCAAAAACAAGTGAACTGTGTGGACGTGCAGCCTTTACTACATGTTGACCAAAAGTAATGTTGGGCACAAACATACCGTCCATCACGTCAAAATGTACCCAAGATAAGCCAGCTTTTTCAAGTGACTGTAACTCACTAGCTAAATTGCAAAAATCAGCTGAGAGTAGAGAAGGAGAAATAATCATTTTTGTAACATTTTTTGTATATCAGTTAATTCTTCAATAATTTGCGTTAAAAAAACTTTATCGACTTTTGCATTATGATTTCCGCCCTTTTGCTCATGCTTTGGCAGGGCAGAAATCATAAAATTATTTTCAGATAAAATCTTTCTAACTCCAACAATAGTCATACCTTTTTCATGTAAAAGGTGATGAATGTAACGCACTTTTTCAATATCTTCACTGGTGTATAATCGTTGACCTTTATTCGTTCTACTGGAAATAAGTTGCGGGAATTCAGTTTCCCAGTAACGAATAACATAAGCTTTAATACCAAGCAAATTGGCAACTTCACCGATTCGATATTTTCTTTGCATCATAATTTAAGAGCCTGCCTTAGATTTTTACTCCTAAGTTCTTAATAAGACTATTTGCAATCTTATCACGTTCTTTATCTACTTCAGCATCTTGTAGTGTGCGTTCTTTATGTCTAAAGCTTAAGCGGAAACTAAGGTTTTTATCACTACTATCTTTAGGTTCATAAATATCTATAAGGTTAATATCCTCAAGTAATTTGATTTTCAGTTTTTCAACTTCTTCAATTATTTGAGATGAAAGCATATTTTCATTGCAAATTACTGTAATATCACGTCTAATTGGCGGATAAACAGCAAGTGCTTTGAATTGCAAAGGCTTGTTAATAAGGTAATTTATATATAACCCATAAATAGCATCTAAATCAAGCTCTGCAAGCCAAATTTCTTTGCGAGCATGATAATTATCTGCAATGGTAGTTTTTACCTTGCCAAATTCACCTATTACTTTGTTATTAATGAATATTTCACCGCTAGGAGCAAAGTAACTATGCTCATTTGAAGCTTTAAATTCAGCACTTGGAAGATGTAATAAAGTAAATACATTTTCGATAAGTGCCCGTAAATCAAGATAATTTAAATCTTCTTCATTTCTGCCCCAATTTTTTTCATAATTTGAACCATAGAGGGCAAATGCAAGCTTATAAATTTCTTTTGCACCTGTATCAGAACTTTCATCTTTGTAAAAAGTTTTTGCAACTTCAAAAAGACGAATTGAACTATTACTATGTGCTATATTTTGTTTGATATTTTGCAAAAGAGCAGGTGCTAAACGAGTGCGTAAAACATTTTGCTCTTCTGACATAGGATTTAAAAGGTAAATACGCTCAGCTTCATCTAATGATAATAAATCTAAGTCCTTATGACCAACAAAGCTATAGTTAATGGCCTCATTAAGTCCCATGCCTTTAATCATATTTTTAATTCTATTTACAAAATCAAACTTGCTTTCAGATGTTCCAAAATTATCAAGCGGTCTTGCAATAGCAGGAAGAAGTTCCGGTATACGGTCAACGCCATAAACCCTTGCAATTTCTTCAATTAAATCAACTTCACGACTTAAATCTTGACGATGACTTGGGCAAGTTACCTTCCAATCACTAGATTCTTTTGTAACTTCACAACCTAATTTTACTAAGGTGTTTTCACAAAATTCTTCAGCAACATCAATACCAAGTAAATTAATTGCTTTTTCACGTTTAAAACTAATACTTGGGCTTTGCCAGATTTTAGCTTCATTTTTACATGTGCCGGTGCGAACTTTACCGCCAGATAGTTCAGCCATAAGGTAGGCTGCTCTATTCATAGCATAGGTATTGTTTACTTGGTCAACACCACGCTCATATCTATATGATGATTCGCTAGAAAGAGCTAAACGACGTGAGGTTTTACGTATTGTTCCAGGTCTAAAAATGGCTGATTCTAAAAATACATTAGTACTTGCATCAGAAATTTCAGTTTCTAAGCCACCCATCACACCAGCTAAGGCAACTGGTTTTTCACCATCTCTGATTAATAAGTCACTCTCAATAAGCTCACGTTCTTGACCATCTAAAGTAATAATTTTTTCACCGTTATTAGCAGGTGAAATAACAATTTTATTTGCTTGCAACTTATCTAAATCAAAAGCGTGAAGTGGTTGTCCAAGCTCCATCAAAATATAGTTTGTCACATCAACAATATTTGAAATAGGGCGTACACCAATAGCATTTAGACGATAACGAATTTTTGACGGTGAATTTTTAATATTTACACCTTCAATAATTCTAGCTTGATAAAGTGGGCATAAATCAGGGTTTGCAATAACTATTTGAACATCATTGCTTGAGTCAGCACCAAATTCTTCTAAATTAAATTTAGGCAATGTCAATGGTAGGTTAAAAGCAAGAGCTGCTTCACGAGCAAGACCTAAAACTGATAAAGCGTCAGCTCTATTTGGAGTAATACCAATTTCTAAAATTTCAGTGTCAAGTTCAAAAGCATCTACTAACTTTGTTCCAACTTTAAATTCTTCAGGTAAAACCATGATTCCGTTATGTTCGTCGCTTAAGCCAAGCTCACGTTCTGAACAAATCATACCAAATGACGGTGCATTACGAAGCTTTGCTTTTTTAATCTCCATACCATTTGGCATAATTGTACCAACAGTAGCAACAGGAACAAGCTGATTAGCAGCAACATTTGGAGCACCACAAACAATAGATAATAACTCTGTACCAACATCAACTGTACAAATAGATAATTTATCAGCCTCAGGATGTTTTTCACAAGTTGTAACCCTACCAATAACAATATTTGAAATATTTTGGTAAGGATTGTATATATTTTCAAGCTCAAGACCAAGCATTGTGAGTTTTGCGCCTAGCTCTTCAGCACTGCCTTCATATGGCACAAATTCACGTAACCAATTAAGACTTAATAGCATATTATTCTCGTATTATATTTATAGTTTTGCAATTATTATGAGATATTAGGAAAACTGACCTAAGAATCTTACATCATTTTCAAAGAACATACGTAAATCGCCAATGCCATATTTCAACATTGCAATACGCTCAACGCCAAGTCCAAAGGCAAAACCAGTATAAAGTTCAGGGTCGTAACCAACAGATTCAAACACAGCAGGATCAACCATGCCAGCGCCTAAAATTTCAACCCAACCAGTTGTTTTACAAATTCTGCATGATTCATTATGCACATGACCACTACCACCACATAAAAAGCATGAAATATCAACTTCAACACTTGGTTCTGTGAATGGGAAAAAGCTTGGACGAAAACGTACCTTTGTTGAACTACCAAAGATAGAGCGTACAAAAGCAGTTAAAGTACCGCGTAAATGAGCCATTGAAACATTTTTATCTACTAAAAGTCCCTCAATTTGATGGAACATAGGAGTATGAGTAATGTCAGAATCACGTCTATAAACTTTGCCTGGTGCAATAATTGCAACAGGTGGTTTGTTTTTTAACATGGTACGTACTTGAACAGGTGAAGTATGTGTTCTAAGCAAAATGTTAGAAAACATAACATCTTTTTCATTTGAATTAATATATAGAGTGTCTTGCATATCACGAGCAGGGTGATCTGGCGGAATATTCAAGGCTTCAAAGTTATGGTAGTCATTTTCAACTTCTGGACCATCAGCAATTTCATAGCCTAAACTCTTAAATACACTACAAATTTCCTGCATAACTAAAGTAACAGGGTGAAGTGAACCAAGCCAAGTTGCTCGTCCAGGTAAACTCGCATCAAAGCGAGAAAGTTTTGCTTGCTCAATTTGAGCTTCAAGTGTAATTTTTTTATTATCAAATAAAGTATTTAATTGCCCTTTCACTGCATTTGCAGCTTGACCAAGAGCAGGGCGCTCAGAAGCTTCAAGCTCTGGCAAACGTGACATAATTTGAGCTAATTTACCTTTACGACCTAAGAAATCAATTCTAAGCACCTCAAGATCAGCTAAATTATCAGTATTATTAAGCCCAGCTTCTAAAGCAGGAACAAGTTCTTCTAAAGCGATAAATAAAGACATATATGTACCTTTTAGTAAAAAAAATGGGGCGTAAATGCCCCATTTTTAATTGTAATATTTGATTAGGCTAATTGTGCTTTAGCTGCTTCAACAAGCTTAGCAAAATCGTCCTTGTATCTTACTGCTAAGTCAGCAAGAATTTTGCGGTTAATGGTGATACCAGCTTTTTGTAAGCCGTGAATAAACTTAGAATAAGATAAACCATTTTCACGAGCACCAGCATTGATACGTTGAATCCATAAGCTACGGAAATCACGTTTACGAAGTTTACGTCCAATATATGCATATTGTAATGAACGTTCTACAGCTTCACGAGCAGTACGGTACAAACGTGAACGACCGCCTCTAAAGCCTTTTGCCATTTTCAAATATTTTTTGTGCCTTGTATGGGCAGCAAGTCCTCTCTTTACGCGCATGGAAACCTCCAGTCGGCACCTGACGAGGCGGAGGGTATGCCAATCAGGTGGAAAAAAATTAAACTAAAAATCAATTAAATAAAAATTAATTTGTTCTTAGGCGTATGGTAACATACGCGCAACAGCCTTGTGGTTTGTTGAATCAACAATAGCGCTTTGACCTAAACGCATTTTACGCTTAGCGTTTTTCTTGGTCAAAATATGGCGCAAATTTTGACGACGACGTTTGAATTTTCCGCTACCAGTAACAGAAAATCTTTTTGCCGCAGATCGTCTTGTCTTCATTTTTGGCATGACATACTCCAACTTTTTATATAGTATTTTAATTATAAAAATTAAATAATACTTATTGTTAAAATCTTATTTTTTTACAACAGGAACAAGTAACATTTGCAAGGTTCTGCCTTCAGAACGAGCTTCTTGCTCAACCTTTGCAATGTCGCGTGTATCTTCAATAATACGATCTAAAATTTCTTGTCCACGATCTTTATGAACAATTTCACGACCTCTAAAGAATACAGTTACCTTACAACGGTCACCTTCTTCTAAGAAACGACGAATATGACGAAGCTTTGTTTCATAGTCATGATCATCAGTCTTTGGACGAACTTTAATTTCTTTAATCTGTACCACAGCTTGACGCTTTTTAGCTTCTTGTTTTTTCTTTTGTTGTTCGTATTTGAATTTACCATAATCCATAATACGACAAACAGGTGGTTCTGCATTTGCAGCAACTTCAACAAGATCAAGACCACTCTCTCTTGCTAAATTAAGAGCGTCATTACGTGAAATAATACCTAGCTGTTCGCCCTCAGCTCCAATAACACGAAGCTCAGGCACTCTGATTTGCTCGTTTCTGCGAACGCTATCTTGCGGCATTTCACGACGAGGTTTAGTATTAAGAGAAGATATAGCGCATTCCTCCTTGCTTAAATGGTTCCGCACAGTCAGTAGTAATAAGGGCAATTACTTCATCAATGCTCATTTGCCCTAAGTTTTCGCCAGATTTCAAGCGAACACTAACTGTCTTTGTTTCTAATTCTTTATCGCCAATTACAAGCATATATTGTATCTTTTCAAGCTGCGCACCACGCACCTTGAAACCAAGTTTTTCATTGCGCAAATCATTCTCAACACGTAAACCTTGTTCAAGCATTTTTGCTTTAACTTCTTCTGCAAATTCATTATGAATATCAGTAACAGTTAAAATCTTAGCTTGAACAGGTGCTAACCAAGTAGGGAAAGCGCCTGCATAGTGCTCTGTAAGTACACCAATAAATCTTTCAAGTGAGCCTAAAATAGCTCTATGTACCATAACAGGGCGGTGTTTATCACCGTCTGCACCAATATAACTTAAATCGAAACGATCTGGCAAGGTAAAATCAATTTGAATTGTTGATAATTGCCATTCACGTCCAATAGCGTCAGTAACTTTAATATCAATTTTTGGACCATAGAATGCACCATCGCCCTCAGCAATTGAATAAGGTAAATCCTTAGATTCAACAGCATTGATAAGTGCTTTTGTTGCTCTATCCCAATCTTCATCAGAACCAATGCTCTTTTCAGGGCGGGTAGAAATAACAATGCGATACTCAAATTTAAATAGGGTCATTAAATCGTCAATTAATTTCATAACTAACACGATTTCATCACCTAATTGCTCTGGCATACATAATATATGCGCATCATCTTGCATAAATTGGCGTACACGAAGTAAACCATGTAAAGCACCTGAGCGCTCATGCCTATGCACAACACCAAGTTCAAAATAGCGCTGTGGCATATCACGATAACTATGTAAATTCTGCCCATAAATGAGCATATGTCCGACACAGTTCATTGGCTTTACACCATGAACATCAACTGTGCCTTTAACATCATCATGAATTTCAGTAAAATACATGTTCTCACGATAATTATCGTAGTGACCTGATTTTTCCCATAATTCACGACGTAACACTTGAGGACCTTGTACTAAGCCATAACCTCTTTTCAAATGCTCTTTACGTAAAAAGTCTTCTAAGATAGCACGAACCATCATGCCTTTTGGTGACCAAAAAACCATGCCTGGAGCAACATCTTCATGAAAAGTGAATAAATCTAACTCTTTACCTAGTTTGCGGTGATCACGTTTTTTAGCTTCTTCCAGTTGGTTAAGGTAAGCTTTTAATTCTTTATCAGTATTAAATGCAACACCATAAATACGTGATAACATGCGATTTTTTTCGCTACCACGCCAGTAAGCACCAGCAACTGACATTAATTTAAAAGAACCTAAAAAACTTGCATTTGGAACGTGAGGACCACGACAAAGGTCAGTAAAATCACCTGATTTATAAAGGCTTACTTCATTAACATCTAAATCGTTAATAATTTCAGCTTTGTATGATTCACCAATCTCATTAAAATACTTTACAGCATCATCTTTTGACAATGTCGTTCTAGTAAATTCAATTTTGTCATTAATGAGCTTATGCATTTGCGCATCAATTTTTTCTAAATCTTCAGCACTAAATGGGCTTGGAACATCAAAGTCGTAGTAAAATCCGTTTTCAATAGATGGTCCAATAGTAACTTTAGCTTCTGGAAATAAATCTTTAACAGCATGAGCTAAGATATGAGCAGTAGAGTGTCTAATCATATCAATGCCTTCTGCACTATCAGCAGTTATAATTGATAACTCAATATCGCTTGAAGTTTCAACATTTGCGCTTAAGTCAACTAAATTTTCATTAACTTTGCACGCAAGAGTAGATTTGATTTTTTTGCCACTTACACCAACTTCTTTTAATAAGTCAATGTAAGTATTAGCACTATCTATCTGAAATTCATTACTATCGTATTTTACTAGCATTATTGCCTCAATAAAAAAGGGTAAGATTAACCACCCACTATATAAATTAAATATTATATCTTTTTGGTAGGCACGAGCAGACTTGAACTGCTGACCCCTTCCATGTCAAGGAAGTGCTCTACCACCTGAGCCACGCGCCTAAAGAAACAGCAATATACAAAGAACTTTAGGCTTAGTCAAGTTTTTTGTAATTTTTTTTTCATTTTAAGTGCAATAATCTAAAATTAATCTAAAAAAAATCTAAATTTTTCTTTTTAATAAAAGAAAACGTATAACAATTAAGATACTTGCGACTAAAATAAAGCCAATTCCAATATAATCAGTCAAAACAACAGCATTTTCTGATGAATAGCGCATTGCAATGGATTCGCCAGATATAAAAGATAAAATGCTTTGCCAAATACTGATAAAAATTAATGCGGTAGCAAAGCCTGCAAGCATAGCTTTAAATCTTTGCATTTTAGTATTATTTTTAGCTAAACATGCTATAAAAGAAATCGGTATGCAAATAAGTTCTGCAGTTAACATTATATTTTTAGTGGCGAGTTGAATTGCTATTACTGTAGCATCAAAGCCTACCTTGTCAGTCGAAATCATCGCAATCCATAGTGGGATTGATGACCACAGCCAAAGACCAAGTAAAGTTGCTAATTGTGAAACTATGATTGCACAAAGTATTCGTAAAATAATCATCATTGCTCCATGCTATATAAAGAGAGCTACCCTTTAAAAATCAATTTACACTCAATTTGAGTTGTATCTATATTATAAGGTAGGGAAAAGCTCTTTATTTAAATTTATTTAAAAAATATCTTATCTATCTACTTTGTAATAACACAAAAGTCAATAATGCAATCAATTAACATAAAAGCAACTTGTTGGACATTATTTAGCTATATACCATGTTTAATAAGTTTATAAATGAATTTGTTATTTATATGATATTTTCAAATATTATTAAAATAAATTAAGATTTTATATGTGATTAAAATATTGTTGACGATACATAATAATTATTTTAACCTGTGCTTCAGTTGTCAATTTGTAAAAGATGGTTATATTTAAAATAGAAATATTATTTGATTGTAGTGTGTGATTATATAATATTTATATTTTAAAATTTGTTTTAACAAATCCAGGTTACAAGCGAACAACAAATTTTATATGATTTAGTTAGTTATGTTATAAGCATTCTAACCAGGAGGCTTAATGAGGTATGAAGGCATAGTTTATCGTCCGCCAAGTGAAGCAAATAGTTTCATTTTGCAGACTACTATAGGTTGCCCTCACAATAAATGTACATTTTGTATAATGTACAGGAGTAAAAAGTTTAGAATCAGAAAGGTCGCCGATATCTTAGAAGATATCGATATGGCTAAAGCTCATTATGGAGCATATGGCGTTCAGTCAGTTTTTCTGGCTGACGGAAACAGCGTAATGATGCGACCTAGCCAGTTAATTGAAATCTTAGAACATCTCTATAAAAGTTTTCCAGGATTACAACGTGTGACTAGCTATGGTGCGACGCAGTATTTAGCGGAAAAAAGTGTAGATGAACTTAAAGCTCTAAAAGAGGCAGGCTTAACTAGGATTCACTGCGGAATGGAATCTGGTGACGATGAACTGCTACAGTATATTTCTAAAGGTGCTGATGCACAAACCCAAATAAGAGGAGGACTTAACGTTAAAGAAGCTGGAATTGAAGTTAGTTTCTACGTTATGCCAGGTCTTGGTGGAGTTGAGCGAAGTGATGCACATGCGCTTGGAAGTGCAAAGGTTTTAAGTGCTGTTAAGCCTGATTTTATCAGACTTCGTACTTTCACTCCTCAAGTAGGTACACCAATTGCTGATGCGTATTTGCGTAGAGAGTATACGTTACAAAACCCTCATCAAACTTTGCTTGAAATTAGGAAAATGATTGAAGCTATTGATGCAGAGGGTAGTCGATTAGTTAGTGATCACTGGATGAATTTTGCTCCTGTTCAGGGAGTGTTAAATAAAGATAAACATAAAATGTTTGCAATCATCGATCAAGCATTACAATATCCACTTTCTGAGTTTAGAGAAGTAGGCTTAATCGATGGAACACTGTAAAGAATATGAAGTTTTGCACGCAAACTGCAAAATTAACTTATATCTTAAAATTACTGGTGTAAGGGAAAATGGCTACCATGAATTGGATTCAGTTTTTATGCCGCTTGCCTTACCATGTGATGAATTAAAGCTTTCCCATAATCCTGAAGGTGGATTAAAAGTTGTTTGCAATGAGCCTGGAATTACTTTGGATAAGAACACTTTAACCAGTGCTTATCAGGTTTATGGGGAAGCAACAAATTTTTACCCTAGTGTAATTTTAAATTTAATAAAAAATATTCCACATGGTGCTGGACTAGGTGGTGGCAGTAGTGATGCTGCCGCCTTTTTGTTATGGCTTAATGATAAAAATCCAAATAAGCTTGATTTTGATACGCTTTTAAGCCTTGCACTTAAAGTAGGGGCTGATGTTCCTTTCTTTTTATATAATGAACCTTGTCATGTTAGTGGAATAGGTGAAATTATTAAACCATGTAAAATTGATATAGAATTCAAGCACTTAGTTCTTGTTTGTCCTGACGTTTTTGTATCAACTCCGCTTGCGTATAAACTTTATGACAAAAAAAATGAAAAAAGTTTAAAAGAAAGCTTGACAACTTTTGAAAGTAAAGATATACATGTTTCTCGTTGGCGGCAATGGTGCTTAAATGATTTTGAGCAGGTTGTTTTTAACGAGTATCCAAGTTTGCGTGAGCACAAAGAAGAGCTACTTAGGCTTGGAGCAAAAGCAGCTTTTATGAGTGGCAGCGGTTCGAGTTTAGTTGGATTGTTTGATTGTGAAGAAAAAGCTGATTTTGTATATAAAATTTTTCAGGAAAGAAATTTAAAAGTTTTTAAGCAAAAATTTCTTGCCTAATTAGAAAAAATAGATTATAAGATTTTTGTTATTTAGCGCTGGAGTGTCGCCAAGCCGGTAAGGCAACGGGTTTTGGTCCCGTCATTCGAGGGTTCGAATCCTTCCACTCCAGCCATTTTTTTTTATTTGTCTATTTTAAAACAGGGCTACTATTATGTATGGAGATCTCAAGATACTCACTGGTACGGCAAATCCCAAATTAGCAAAAGCGATTTGTGATCATTTAGGTTGTCAACTTACTCCGGCTTTATGTGATGTTTTTAGTGATGGAGAGATTAGGCTTGAGGTTTCTGAAAGTGTGCGTGGTGATGACGTTTTTGTTGTTCAACCAACATGCTCTCCAACAAATGATAACTTAATGCAGCTTTGTTTAATGCTAGATGCTCTTAAAAGAGCTAGTGCTGCAAGAATAACTGCTGTTGTTCCTTATTATGGTTATGCTCGCCAAGATCGTAAAGTTTCACCACGTGTACCTATTAGTGCAAAAATGGTTGCGGACTTTATTTCTAAGGCTGGAGCAAACAGAGTAGTTACTGTTGATTTGCACGCAGAGCAAATCCAAGGTTTTTTTGACTGTCCTGTTGATAATTTATTTGGTACACGAGTTCTTATGACTCCGTTTGAGTCTATAAGAGATAAGCTTGTTGTTGTTTCACCTGACGCAGGTGGTGTTGAGCGTGCTAGATCTTTTGCTAAAAGATTTGATGCTCCTTTGGCTATTATTGATAAAAGACGTGATAAGCCAAATCAAGCTTCAGCAACTACTGTTATAGGTGAAGTTGAGGGACGTGTCGCATTATTAGTTGATGACATGATTGATACAGCAGGTACTTTATGTGCTGCAGCTGCAGTTTTACAAGATCATGGAGCAAGTGAAGTGTATGCTTGTGCTTCTCATGCAGTTTTGTCTGGTCCAGCTGTTGAGCGTATTGAAAAGTCAACATTTACAAAAGTTTATGTAACAGATACAATTCCACTTAGAGCAAATGCAGAGGCTTGCTCTAAGATTGAAGTTTTATCCGTTGCAAGTTTATTAGCAAAAACAATTCATAATATTCATACTGGTTCATCAGTAAGTATGTTGTTTTAATAGGAGTATATCATGGCTGAAATGAAAAGTTTAACTGTGCAAAAGCGCGATAATTTCGGAAAAGGCTTCAATCGTCGCTTACGCGTGGATAACTTAATTCCTTGTGTTTTTTACGGTGCAAATGGCGAAAATGTTGCAGTACAAGTTTTAGCTAAAGATTTAAAGAAAGCTTTTGACGAAGTGGGTCGCACAACTGTTTTTAATTTAGAAATTGAAGATAATGGCAATAAAGAAACTAAACCAGCTCTTTTTTGGCAAGTACAGTTTCACCCATACAAAAATGCTTTTACTCATGTTGATTTCTATGGCGTTGACTTAGAAAAAGACATCAAAGTATCTGTACCAGTTGAATTTGCTGGTGTTGCTAAAGGTACTAAATTAGGTGGAAAACTTGAAATTTACCGTGAAAAAATGACTGTAAAAGGTAAGCCATTAAGTATTCCAGCAAAAATCGTTCTCGATATTACTGAACTTGACTTAAACAAAGTTATTTATGTTAATGATATCGAATTACCAGAAGGTGTTGTTTCAACAACTCCTGGTAACATGGCAGTTATCGGCGTTAATGCACGTAACGTTGTAGTTGAAGAAGCTGCTAGTTAATTAAAAAACACTTGTTTTTAAGAAAAAGGGTCGAAAGACCCTTTTTTTGCGTCAAAAATATACTTGTAATAATTTGTTTTTGTCATTAATATATTGTATATATAATTGTTTAGGAGTTGCAGTATGAAATTTAGTGTAGAAAATAAAGTCTTTGATAAATTGCCTACTGTTTGTTTTGGGCTTGTTGCTGTATATGGAATAGACAATTCAAATAATAAAGAAATTTTTGACTTACTAGACAGTAATGTAAAAATTTGTAAAGAAAGTTTAGAAGGGCATAATGTAAAAGAAATACAGGAAGTTGCATGTTTTAGGAATGCTTTTCGTGAACTTGGGATAAACCCAAATAAGTTTATGTGCTCTATAGAAGCCTTGTTGTCGCGTATTTCAAAGGGTAATGCAATGCCATCTATTAATAGTGCTGTAGATCTTGGAAATTCCGTTTCTTTAAAATATAAACTTCCAATAGGCGCGCATGATATAGATACAACAAACGGTGAACTTTCTATTCGATATGCAACTGAAATTGATAGTTTTATACCATTTGGCTCACAAAATTCTGAGAGTGCCGACAAAGATGAAATAGTGTATGTATCTGGTAATGAAATTCGTACAAGACGCTGGATTTGGCGCCAAAGTGAAATTGGTAAAATAACAGAGCATACTAAAAATATTTTATTTCCAATTGATGGTTTTAGTGATGTGAATAAAGATAAAATACTAGCAGCACAAAAAGAATTGTCTGAGCTTTTAACTAAGTATTTTGATTGCAAAGTATTTACAGGTTTTGTTGATAAGAATAACCCTGAATATTTTTTTTGATTTTTAGAGCTTCATAATTTCTGGTAAATTTGAAGCTTTTAAATTTACATGTTAATAAAAAAGCTCTTTTCTAAAAAATAGAAAAGAGCTTTTAAAGCTTATAAAGCTA
>CAYJPK010000022.1:0-29679 GCA_964372035.1 uncultured Desulfovibrionaceae bacterium
AAACAAATAGCTTTGGCAATCGTTCCGATGCACAAAGCCAAAATTAAGCGGGACAAGTTCCACTTAATTTTGCTAAAGAGTTTATTCGGGCAAGCCCTCATAATGAAGAGGTAAAAAACATTAAAATGAAATAAACCGAGATAATCTCGATTTATATATAGCTACTCCATGGTAGCTTTGCGCAAAGCGAATAAGTTAGTCACAAGTTGAAATTCTGCTATAAATTTCAACTTGTGCATTCTAGGCTAGAAAGTTAAGAGCTTAGATAATGGAGTAAGCAAAAAAGTGTTAAGACAATATTTTTAATTTTAGTAGCAAAAATTTAAAATATTAAAAGGTTTTTAAGGGATTGGGAAAATTTTGTAAAAGATTCCCAAAAAATCAAAAAAAACCTAAAAAACCAACAATAAACCATGTAGTAGTACAAAAAGGTCAAAAATTATGAATAAAATTTATGATCCTAAATTAGAGCATGACGCTTGTGGAGTAGGCTTCATTGCTCAGTTAGATGGAACGGCGAAACGACAGACAGTTACAAAGGCAATTTCAGCGATGGCACGCCTAAAGCACAGGGGCGGTCACGCACATGAAGAAAACGGTGGTGATGGTGCAGGCTTGTTATTACCTCTTCCTTGGGATTTTTTTGCGAGTGAAGCAAATATTTCAATGAGTGGCATTAATAAGGCAGTAGGTCAGTTTTTTTTGCCACAAGATGAAAATTTAAGACGTCAGATTAAAAAACAAATTGATGAAATTTGTACAAATTTTGAGTTGAATATTGAAAATTGGCGTAATGTTCCTGTAAATGGAGATGCGATTTCAAAGAGTGCATTAGATTCAATGCCACATATGATGCAACTATTTATCAGTGGTGGTGATAGCTTAAGTGCCGATGAATTTGAGCGCAAATTATATATTGTAAGAAAAAATATACAGTATAGCGCTTGGAAAACATTGAAAGAACATGGTCAAAGCACAACATTATTTGCAATTCCTAGTCTATCAAGTCGTACAATCACCTATAAGGCTATGCTGACAGGTGGAAATTTATCTAATTTTTATAAGGATTTAGCTGATAGTCGTTTTATGGCAAAATTTGTTGTTTTCCATGAACGCTTTAGCACAAATACAATGCCAAGCTGGCACTTAGCACAACCATTTAGAATGGTGGCACATAATGGTGAAATTAATACTTTAAGCGGTAACTCATGGCGCATGAATGTTCGTGAAGAGGTTTTAAATAATATTGCTTTTAAGGGTAATTTAGACAAAATCTTACCGGCAATTGAGCCTAATGGTAGTGACTCAGCTTCTTTTGATAATGTGTTAGAATTATTAGTTCATTCTGGATATGATTTAAATCATGCCTTAATGATGATGGTGCCAGAGCCATTTGGTGCTGCCTTTATTATGGGTGATAATAAAAGAGCTTTCTATGAATATCATTCAAGCTTAATGGAAGCATGGGACGGACCAACAGCAATGGTCTTTACTGATGGTAAGGATAAAGTTGGTGCGCTTTTAGATCGTAATGGACTTCGCCCATGTCGCTACAGTGTAAGCAAATATGGTGAGGTTATTTTAGCTTCTGAAACTGGTGTTGATGATATTTCTCAAAAAGAAGTTTTAGGGCAATTGCAACCACGCAAGATGCTTGTGGCTGATATGTCAAAACATCGCTTAGTAACTGACGCTGAAATCAAGGGGCATACAATTCGTGAAAAACCTTACCGCCGTTATTTAAAGCAGTATTGTGTTAATCTTAATGAATTAAGCTATGAGAATAATGAAGAAAACTCTTATAATGAAAATTTAGCTTATTTTGGCTATAATGCTGATACAGTTAAAAAAATCATTGTTCCAATGGCAAATGATGCTCAAGAGCCTGTTGGTGCAATGGGTTTAGATAATGCTTTAGCTATTTTAGATAATAAGAGTTCATCATTATTTAATTACTTTAAGCAAAAATTTGCTCAAGTTACAAATCCTGCGATTGATCCACTTCGTGAAGAATTATCTATGTCATTAATGGATTTTATTGGTAGTGAGTTTAATATCTTAGAATCAAAGCCTGAAAACTGCACTAAAATTAAAATTAGTCACCCATTTCTAACAGCTCAAGATATGCAACGCATTAGAAATGCAAACAATGAAAATGTTAGAGCAGCAACGATAGATATTTGCTTTAAAAAAAGTGATGATTTGGAAGCAGTTTTAGAAAATATATTTGTAAAGGCTAAAATTGCGCTTGAAAATGGTGCAAATATCTTAGTTCTAAGTGATATTAATACTAATGCAGAAAATATTCCTGCTCCAATACTACTCGTTGTATCTGGTTTGCATCACTATCTTATTAAAGAAAAATTACGTCATCTATGCAGCATTATAGTAGAAAGTGCTCAAGCATTTGAAGTAATGCATATGGGCATGCTATTAGCCTTTGGTGCTAAGGCGATTTATCCATATGGTGCTTATAAGGCGATTGATGAAGCGATTGCAAGTAATGCGATTAAGAATTTACCAACTTATGAAGCTAAAAATAACTATGTTGCGGCTCTTAAAAAGGGTATACTTAAAATCTTAGCTCGCCTTGGAATTTCAACCTTACGTTCTTTCTATGGTTCGCAATGCTTTGAGGCTGTTGGGATTGATAGCCATGTTATTGATAAATATTTTGAGGGCACAAATAGCCGTATTGGTGGACTTAGCTTAGAGCAAATTAAAGATGAAGCTATTAATAATCATAAAGACAGTAAAGATGAAAGTGCAATAGCTGGAACTTGGTCTAAGCAAGCTATTAAATTATTACATCAAACAGTACGTGAAAACGATGTAACTACTTATGATGATTTTGTAAAATATCAAAAATCAAAAATTACTAACCTACGTGCATTATTTGAATATAGAAATTCAAATGAAATTGATATTAATAAGGTAGAAGAAGTAAGTAATATTTTACCACGTTTTTTTGGTGCTCCAATGTCGCTTGGCTCACTCAGTCGTGAAGCACATGAAACTATTGCGCTTGCTTGCAATGAATTAAAAATGGTTTCAAATTGTGGAGAGGGTGGCGAGGAAATTGAGCGCAGTAAAAATGACAAAATGCGTTCAAGAGCACGCCAAGTTGCATCAGGTCGTTTTGGTGTTACAGCGGAGTATCTTAGTTATGCAGATGAAATTCAAATCAAGGTAGCCCAAGGTGCTAAACCTGGTGAGGGTGGTCAATTACCAGCTTATAAGGTTAGTGTTGATATTGCAAAAGTGCGTAAGACTATGCCTGGAGTAACCTTAATTTCACCACCTCCGCACCATGATATTTATTCTATTGAGGACTTAGCACAACTTATCTATGATTTAAAACAGGTAAATCCAAGAGCTAAGATTTCTGTAAAATTAGTTGCACAAGCAGGTATTGGAACTGTTGCCGTTGGTGTTGTAAAAGCAGGAGCTGATATTATTTGTGTATCTGGTCACGATGGCGGAACAGGTGCCGCACCTTTATCTGCTATTTATCACGTGGGCTTGCCGTGGGAAATGGGTATAGTTGAAGTTCATAAAGCTCTAATTTTCAACAAATTACGTGATGTTGTGACCTTGCAAGTTGATGGTCAAATCAGAAGTGGTGATGATGTTGTCAAAGCCTTTTTACTTGGAGCTGATGAAGTTGGTTTTGGTACAGCAATGTTAGTTGCAATGGGCTGTGTATTTTGTCGTAATTGCCATAAGGGTAAATGCCCTGTTGGGATTGCAACTCAGGAAGATAAATTGCGTGCGAAATTCAATGGTGAAGTTGTGCACTTAACCACTTATTTTAAATTAATTGCTGATGAAGTCCGCACAAAATTAGCTAAACTTGGCTATACAAAAATTGAAGAAATCATAGGTAGAGCTGATTTACTTGAGATTAATCAATCATTATTGCCACAAAAAGCCAATAAATTAGATTTAGCTGATTTACTCAGTTTTATGCCAGTTAAAGCAGTTAAAACCATTAAGCATAGTGAAGAAGTATTTGATGATAAAATTTGCCTTGATCCGATTTTAAGCGGAAGCTCAAAACGTGTTGTTTATGAGGGACAAGTTGTAAATACAGATAGAGCTGTTGGCACAAAAATAAGCGGTATTTTAGCAACTCATGATGAACTTGAAGATGAAAGCGTTTGCCTTAATTTACAAGGTTCAGCTGGTCAAAGTCTAGGTGCATTCTTAGGTAAGGGCATAAGCATAAGAGTTAGTGGAGATGCTAATGACTATGTAGGCAAAGGGCTTTGCGGTGGTTTAATTATTGTAAATCCTGATAAAGATTTCAATCAAGATCAAGCTGTTGTGGGTAACGTAGCCCTATATGGTGCTAGCTCTGGTCAAGCATACTTTGCTGGAACTGCTGGTAATCGTTTTGCAGTGCGTAATAGTGGTGCAACAGCAGTAGTTGAGGGTGTTGGCGACCATGCCTGTGAATATATGACTGGCGGAACTATAGTTGTCATTGGTTCTTGTGGTTATAATTTTGCAGCAGGCATGAGTGGCGGTGTTGCTTATGTTTATGATCGTGATGAAAAGTTCCAAAATCGTTGCAATACTGATAGTGTTGATTTAGAATCAGTATATGAAGAAGATGACATTAATAATTTACGTGAATTATTAAGCACCCATGCTAAACATACTAATAGCTTAAAAGCTAAAAAAATATTAGAAGCATGGGAAGATGAATTACCGTTCTTTATTAAGGTAATGCCGCTTGATTATAAGAAAGCTCTTGAGCGTCAAATTTTATCAAGCCGTCATGGACAAGACACAAGTTCAGCAACTGAAGAAGTTTTTACAAGGTAGATAATTATGAAATTTGTTAAAATGCACGGCATAGGCAATGACTATGTTTATATTGATTGTTTTAAGGAAAATGTAAGCCAAGATATTAATGATATAGCGAAGCTTGCAATTAGAGTTAGTGACCGCCATAAAGGCATTGGTTCTGATGGCTTAGTATTAATAATGCCATCTGAAAAAGCTGATGTGCGTATGCGTATGTTTAATAGCGATGGTTCAGAAGCGCAAATGTGCGGTAATGCGATTCGTTGCGTTGGTAAATATGTATATGACAGTGGAATCATTACAAAAGATAAAATTGATGTTGAAACCTTAGCAGGTACAAAATACTTAAGCTTTAACATTGAAAATGATAGGGTTACAACTGTTGCAGTTGATATGGGTGCTCCAGAATGGCGCTCAAAATATATTCCAACTGCTAATGATAATGAAGAAAGTATGGACGTTGAAATTGATGTAAATGGCACAAAATACACAGTAAGTTGTGTGTCATTTGGTAATCCACATGCTGTTATTTATGTTGATGATGTAAATACAACTGATGTATGGGGTATTGGTAAATTAATAGAGCATCACCCATTTTTTCCGGAAAAAGTTAATGTTGAATTTATTCAAGTAATTGACAAGAACACCTTAAAAATGCGAGTTTGGGAGCGCGGCGCAGGTGAAACACAGGCTTGTGGAACTGGAGCTTGTGCGGCGGCGACTGTATCAATGAAAAAAGGACTTGTTAGCGATACGGTAGAAGTTCAACTTCTTGGTGGAAGTCTTGAAATTAAATGGGAAAATAAAAGCACTGTTATTATGACAGGCGAAGCAGTAACAGTATTTACAGGAGAATTAGTATGAACATTAATGAATTTCACAGCGAATTACCAGCATCTTACCTCTTTTCAGAAATTGCAAAAAGAGTAGCAGAATATAAGGCAAATAATCCAGAGGTTGACGTTATCAGCCTTGGCATTGGTGATGTTACAAACCCACTTCCAAAAAGCGTTATTGAAGCACTTCATAGCGCAGTTGATGACATGGGTACAAAAGAAGGCTTTCATGGTTATGGACCAGAGCAAGGCTATGCTTTTTTGCGTCAAGCTATTGCTGATAATGACTATAAAAAACGTGGTGTTGAAATTGCAATTGATGAAATATTTATTAGTGATGGTTCAAAATGTGACGTTGGTAATTTCCAAGAATTATTTTCAGCAGACAGCAAAATTGCAGTAACTGACCCAGTTTACCCTGTTTACGTTGACTCAAACGCAATGAGCGGACGTGCGGGTACATTTAACGGTACAAATTGGAGTGAAATTATTTACTTACCATGTTTAGAAGAAAATAGCTTTATGCCAAAATTTCCAGAAAAAACACCTGATATTATTTACTTATGTTATCCAAATAATCCAGTTGGTGTTGTGCAAACTCGTGAAGAACTTGCAAAATGGGTTGACTACGCTCGCAAAAATAAGGCAATCATTTTATATGATTCAGCTTATGAAGCTTTCATTACTGATGATAATATTCCGCACTCAATTTATGAAATTGAGGGTGCTCGTGAAGTTGCTGTTGAGTTTCGTTCTTTCTCAAAAACAGCAGGCTTTACAGGGCTTCGTTGTGCTTATACCGTAGTTCCAAAAGAGCTTTTTGGCTATAAAAAAGATGGAACACAAGTGTCTTTAAATGCAATGTGGAATAGAAGACAATGCACAAAATATAATGGTTGTCCGTACATTGTTCAAAAAGGTGCTGCCGCAATTTATACTGAAAATGGACAAGCAGAAGTTAAAGCTATCATTAATAGATATATGGAAAATGCTGCAACAATGCGTGAAAAATTAATTGGCATGGGCTTAACAATTTTTGGTGGTGAACATGCGCCGTATATTTGGGTAAAGACAAAAAATGGTGTTAGCTCATGGGATTTCTTCCAAAAATTACTTGATGAATGTGGTGTTGTTTGTACGCCTGGTGCAGGTTTTGGACCGAGTGGCGAAGGCTACGTACGTTTAACTGCCTTTGCAGATAAAGAACGTACAGCACAAGCTCTTGAACGTATGAGTTCTATATTATAGTATAATATGAGCGAAGCGAATAAAGGCTTTAGAAAATCCAAGGTGAACTTGTTTGCCTTGGATTTTGCTTTGTGTATCGTAACGATGCCAAAGCTAATAGTTATAGTCACGTTTAACTGCCTTTGCAGATAAAGAACGTACAGCACAAGCTCTTGAACGTATGAGTTCTATATTATAGTATAATATGAGCGAAGCGAATAAAGGCTTTAGAAAATCCAAGGTGAACTTGTTTGCCTTGGATTTTGCTTTCGTTTAATTTTAATATTTGGACAATTTGAACACTTTATCTTTTTCCTTTCTACGGCGTTAAAATTTATTTTCCTTTGCGCGCGTACTTGAGTACGCTTACGCAGAAAAAAAAATTGCCTTGTACAAAGAAAAAATCTGAAAAGTTAGTTCAAATTGCCCAAAAGCTAAACATTTGCGGTTTAAAAACTTTGCCCAAAGTTAGAACAAACACCATAATCCGTCATCAAAGTGATTAAACCGCAAAAATTAAATAAATACTTTTGAATTAATATCATCAGGTTGCAAAAAAAACAAAATCATTTTGCTAGCAGAGTGTTTATAGTAATCTTGAACTTTGATTTTGTCACTCTGAGGTGGCTTAGCCACCGTGAGAGTCCATGCCTTTAAAACTTTATTTACACAGCCCCTGCAACTATATTGTAACCATATACACATATTCGTAACTTTCACACACAAAAAAGTAAACAAGCTGAAATCATAAAGTAGAAATTCTGTAACGATTTTGTAAACAAGCTTTTTTAAATTGCTTTCATACACATTGGAGGTAATTATGATTTCTGTAAATAAATTAAGTAAAACATTCCCAAATTCAAAAACAAAAGCTTTACATGAAGTAAGCTTACATATTCGCGAAGGCGAAATGGTGGCTCTAATTGGTTGCTCAGGTTCTGGTAAATCAACCTTACTTCGCCACATGTCAGGTCTAGTGCTTGGTGATAAAGATTCAGGCACAGTATCAGTTTGTAAAAATACAGTTCAAGAAGCTGGCAATGTGAGTAAGACAATTCGCAACCTTCGCCGTAGTATTGGTGTTGTATTTCAGCAATTTAATTTAGTAGGGCGATTATCAGTGCATAAAAATGTTATGCTCGGTGCGCTCGGCAGAACATCACTATTAAACAGCCTCTTAGGTCGTTTTTCACTTGAAGATAGAAAATTAGCTTTAGAAGCCTTACATCGTGTAGGCATTGGTGATAAGGCATGGCAAAGAGCATCAACTTTATCTGGTGGTCAGCAACAAAGAGCAGCAATTGCAAGAACCTTAGTTCAGCAAGCAGAAGTTATTTTAGCTGATGAACCAATTGCTTCACTCGACCCAGCCTCTTCACATAACATAATGGAAATATTATCAGATTTAAATAAAAAAGATAATAAAACAATAGTTGTTTGCTTACATCAAGTTGACTATGCAATCAAATATTGCCCACGCACAGTAGCCCTTAAAGATGGTGAAGTTGCATATGACGGACCAAGTGAAAACTTGACTCCAGAATTTTTACAAGAAATTTACGGCACAGAAAGCAAAGAATTATTTGCAAATATTAAAAACGAATACGTTCATGACTACAAATACATCAGCGCACCAACAATTGCTGATGCAGTATAAAAAATTAGGAGAAAATATGTTTACTAAGTTATTAAGTACATTTTTAATCATGGCATCAGTAATGACTGCAACTATGTCTTTTGCAGGCGAAAAAATTGTGTTTGGAATTATTTCCACAGAATCTTCACAAAATTTACGTAAAAACTGGACTCCATTAATTGATGATATGTCAGAGCAAACAGGTTATGATGTTCAAGCATTTTTTGCACCAGATTATGCAGGTGTAATTGAGGCTATGCGTTTTAATAAGGTGCAAATTGCATGGTTTGGTAATAAATCAGCAATGGAAGCAGTTGATAGAGCAAATGGTGAAATTTTTGCTCGAGTAATTAATAGTAATGGAACAGAAGGTTATACTTCACTAATTATTACAAATACAGATACTGGCATTGATAGCATTGAAGAAATGTTTGAAAAAGCAGGTGAGCTTAGCTTTGGCAATGGTGATCCTAACTCAACTTCTGGCTATACAATCCCTGCTTATTACGTTTTTGCAGCAGCTAAAAAAGACCCTAAAAAAATCTTTAAAAATGTTGTAACTGCAAATCATGAAACAAATGCTTTATCAGTAATCAACAAAAAAGTTGAAGTTGCAACTTATAATAATATCCAATATGCAAATATTACAAATAGAATGCCAGAAAAAGCAGCCAAATTAAAAGTTTTATGGGAATCACCGCTTATTCCAAGTGATCCAATTGTAAGACATAAAGACTTAGATCCAAAAGCAAAACAGGCTATTTTAGACTTTATGGTGAATTATGGCAAAACTGAAAGAGAACAAGAAATTTTAAAGAAATTAAATAGAAAAGGTTTTGCAGCATCAAGTAATGATCAATTAATCCCTATTCGCCAAATTGATTTATTCAACAAAAAAACTCGCTTAGAAGCAAATACAACTATGAATGCTGATGAGCGTAAAGAAAAGATTGCTGAGCTTGATCGTAAATTAAAAGAACTTGAAGCTAAATCAAAAAAAATTGCAACAAAAATTGATGCAGCTGGTTAAAATCAAAAGCTAAAAAATTAAGCCCTGTTAAATTAGCAGGGCTTAAAAAATAAAGAGGATTAAAATGTCAATGACAGAAACTTTATATGCACCGCAAACGCTTTCACAAAAAATGCGTAGTTATTTGGGTTTAGTAGGCCTAGCTTTAATTTTAGCTTGGGCTTGGAATGGTGCTGATATGCGTCCGCTAGATTTAATTAGAGATAGTGGAAACATGGTATCTTTAGCAAATGATTTTTTCCCGCCAGATTTTTCAGACTGGAAATATTATATTGAAGAAACTTTAATCACAATTCAGCTTGCACTTTGGGGAACGGCTTTAGCAGTTCTTTGTGCAATTCCTCTTGGAATTTTAAGTTCTGAAAACATAGCTCCTTGGTGGGTTTGCCAACCAGTTCGCCGTTTAATGGACGCGTGTCGTGCTATTAATGAAATGGTTTTTGCAATGATATTTGTTGTTGCAGTTGGGCTTGGACCTTTTGCCGGCGTGCTAGCACTTTGGGTGCATACAACTGGTGTTTTAGCAAAATTATTTTCAGAAGCTGTTGAGGCAATTGACCCACAACCAGTCGATGGCATTCGTTCAACAGGTGCTCACGTAATTGAGGAAGTAGTATTTGGTGTAATTCCGCAGGTATTTCCACTTTGGATTTCATTTGCTCTTTACCGATTTGAATCAAACGTGCGTTCTGCAACAGTTGTTGGCATGGTAGGTGCTGGCGGAATTGGTGTTGTTCTTTGGGAAATGATTAGAGGCTTTTATTTTGCAGAAACTTGCGCCATTATGATTATCATTATTTTGGCAGTTAGCTTACTTGATATTATCTCTCAATATATCAGAAAGATGGTAATTTAATGGATATGCCACGCTATAGCATTTATTATACTCCAAAGAAAAATTCTTTATTTGAGGCGTTAGGCTCTAGCCTTTTAGGGCGTGATCTTTATGGAAAAGAAATAATGCGCCCAAGCTTCAAATGGAACTTTAAAAATAGCCTTGAAGAAATTACTAAATCAACAAGACATTATGCTCTGCATGCAACAATGAAAGCTCCATTTGAGTTGAGCAAAGAATTTAGTGAAAGAGATTTATGTGAGAGTTTAGAAACTTTTTGTAATAATCAAGAGTTATTTGAATTGCCAAAGCTTGAAGTTGGCACAATTAGAGATAGTAATTTCATAGCCTTAAAGCTAAGTGACACGTGTGAAAACTTAGCTAGTTTAGAAAAAAATATAGTTACGAAATTCGATAAATTTAGAGCAGAGTTAAAGCAAGAAGATATTGAAAGGCGTAAATATATTAATGAAAAGCAAAAAGAATATTTATTAGAGTTTGGTTATCCTTTTATATTTGATGAGTTTTGCTTTCATATAAGTTTAACAGATAATATTAGTGATAATGAGGAATTACAAAAAATGATTGAATTTTTTAGCAATTACTTTGAAGTTGTTTGCGAAAAAAATGAAAATTTTGATGGCTTAGCATTATTTTATCAAGAAAACAGAAAATCAGATTTTATTTTAAAACAATATTTTTCTTTTAATAAAGGAATTATAAATGAGTGAAAATACTTACCGCAGTGAGCGGATTTCAGCCTTATCAACAGCTTGTAATCAAGAGTTATCAAAGGCTTTAAGCGGATTAAATTCTTTACCTGATTATCAAGTTATCCGCAAACCAGAAATTGGTATGTACATGGTGCGTGCAAGAGCTGGCAACACAGGTTCTCAATTTTATTTAGGCGAAATGCTCGTTACTAGATGTAGTGTAAAATTAGAAAATGGCATAATCGGTCATGCCTATATTATTGGCTCAAATTCAGAACATGCTAAAAATGCGGCTATCTTAGATGCACTTTGGCAAGAAGATAGTTATGCTAAAATATTTGATGAAAGCTTACTTCCAAAATTAATAGCAGATAAAGAACAAAAAAATAATGCGGAAGCAAAATTAGTTGGTTCAACTAAAGTTGACTTTTTAACCATGGTTAGAGGGGAGGATAAACAATGAGTACTTATTCTTTAAATGAAACTGGTTTTAATGATGCAATTCACAACTCACAACAAATTTTTAGAGTTGCGTTAGCCGCTCTTTCAAATCCATGTGTAGCCCATGTTTTTGCAAATGAAACTCTTGCTGTTGCGCCTGCTCCGCTTAGCCCTGCTGTATGTTCTTTAATATTAACTCTTTGTGATTATGATACAAAATTATGGTTATCAAAAGATTTAAGAACTAAAGAAATTCGCAGTTATTTACAGTTTTATGCTTCAGTTGTTTTTACAGAAAATCCGAATGAGGCTGACTTTGCGGTAAGTTCATCTTATGAGTTTCTTCCAGAATTAAGCGAATTTAAGCAAGGTGATTTAAGAAGCCCAAATGAATCAACTACAATTATTTTAGATGTTGCAAATACAAAAAATACAGAAAAAGTTAGCTTTAAAGCAACTGGCCCTGGAATTTTGGAGTATCAACTTTTAAATGGTGATTATGCAAAGTCACTTGGGAAAGATTTTGATAAGCAATGGGCAATTAACAATTCAATCTATCCGCTCGGTGTTGATATGTTTTTAGTTAATAAAGATCAAGTGTTAGGACTTCCTCGCACAACTCGCTTAGTACAATCATTTTAGTTCACGTTATAAATAATTAAGAGGTTTTTTAATATGTATGTTGCTGTAAAAGGTGGCGAAAAAGCCATTAAAGCCGCTCATAATTTGCTTGCTCTTTATAGACGTGGCAATAATGAAGTGCTTGAAATAGAAATTAAACAAATAAAAGAACAACTATCATTAGCTGTTGACCGTGTTATGGCTGAAGGTAGCTTATATATTCCAGATTTAGCGGCTTTAGCGATAAAGCAAGCTCAAGGTGATTTGGTAGAGGCTATTTTCTTGCTTCGTGCAATGCGTACAAGCTTGGCACGTTTTGGTGATACTTTAGCTCTTGATACTTCAAAAATGCGTATTAAACGCAGAATTTCAGCTACTTGGAAGGATTTACCAGGTGGGCAAATTCTTGGTCCAACTTACGACTATACTCATAGGCTTTTAGATACAAGCTTAATGAATAATGATAATGAAATTGATTTTGAATATGTAGAAAGTGAAAATGTTGAAGAGTTTAGTGCTGTTGTGCCTCGTGCTTTAGATGTTTTAAAGCGTGAAGACATTATTGAACCAGCGTCAAGAGAAATTCATAATGAGCCAAAAGATATAACTCGTTCAAATGTTTCATATCCAACACAGCGTTGTGAGCGTTTGCAAAACTTAGCAAGAGCTGATGAAGGCTTTTTATTAGCTTTAGCATATTCAACTCAGCGTGGCTTTGGCAATACTCACCCCTTTGTTGGTGAAATTCGCCAAGGAAGTGTACCGGTAAGCATTTGTCCAGAAGAACTTGGATTTGAAATAAATATTGGTGAAATTGCCATTACAGAATGTGAAACAGTAAATAAATTTTCTGGTGGCAATGGTGTTGAGCCATGCTTTACTCGTGGATATGGTCTTTCTTTTGGTAATAATGAGCGAAAAGCCATGAGTATGGCTCTTGTAGATCGCACACTTCGTACAAAAGAATTTGATGAAGCTATTAAAGGACCTGCGCAAATGGAAGAATTTGTACTTGAGCATAGTGACAATGTGGCGGCGTCTGGCTTTGTACAGCATTTAAAATTACCGCACTATGTTGATTTCCAGGCAGAAATTTCAATGATTAGAGATATGCGTGAAGAGAGAAAGACAAATGAACAATAAAAATAATAATTTAATAGAAACATATAATTTTGCATACCTAGACGAAGGCACAAAAAAAATGATTCGTCGCTCGCTTTTAAAGGCAGTTGCAATTCCTGGTTTTCAAGTACCCTTTGCAAGCCGTGAGATGCCAATGCCTTATGGTTGGGGAACTGGAGGTATTCAAATAACTTCTTCAATTATCGGTAAAGATGATGTTTTAAAGGTAATTGACCAAGGTTCTGATGATACAACAAATGCAGTTTCAATCCGCTCATTTTTTGCAAAAACAGCTGATGTTAAAACAACAACTGAAACTAAAGATGCAACAATTATTCAAACTCGTCACCGTATACCTGAAACACCGCTTAGTAATAAGCAGATTTTAGTCTATCAAGTGCCAATTCCTGAGCCTCTTCGTTGGCTTGAGCCAAGCGAAACTGAAACTCGTACCTTACATGCCTTAGAAGAGTATGGCATAATGTATATTAAATTATATGAAGATATTGCACGTCATGGTTGCATTGCAACAAGCTTTGATTATCCTGTGACTGTTGCAAATCGCTATATAATGAGTCCATCACCAATTCCACGCTTTGACAATCCAAAGATGCATAATTGTCCATCATTACAATTATTTGGGGCTGGTCGTGAGAAAAAAGTATATGCAATTCCACCTTATACAGAGGTTAAGAGCTTAGACTTTGTTGATCATCCATTTACAGTTCAAAAATGGGACGAAAGTTGTGCAATTTGTGGTTCTACTACTTCTTATCTTGATGAAGTTGTAACTGATGATAAGGGCGGACGTATTTTTGTTTGTTCTGATTCTGACTATTGTCAAAAGCAAGCTTTAGAAAATGCTTAAAAAGCTGCATAAGGAAATAATATGTTAATTGATAATGATAGCCCGATACTTAGCGTAAGAAATGTTGAGAAAATGTATGGGGATAGAATAGGCTGTACTGATGTATCTTTTGACCTTTACCCTGGTGAGGTTCTCGGTATCGTAGGTGAATCTGGTTCAGGAAAATCTACCTTGCTTAAAGTTTTAGCTGGTAAGTCAGAGCCAAGCAAGGGTGAAGTCCTTTATAGTGACAGAACGAATAGAGTTCATAATATTCATAATTTACCAGAATCTTTACAACGTAAATTGCTTCGCACTGAACTTGGATTTGTGCATCAACATGCACATGATGGCTTAAGAATGCAGGTGAGTGCTGGAGCAAATATTGGTGAGCGCTTAATGGCTCAAGGCGATAGACATTATGGAAATATCCGTGCAAAAGCTCTTGATTGGCTTGGGCAAGTTGAAATTGATAAGACAAGATTAGATGATAGACCAAGCAGTTATTCTGGTGGTATGCAGCAGCGTTTACAAATTGCTCGCAATCTCGTAACTGAGCCACGTTTGATATTCATGGACGAACCAACTGGCGGATTAGATGTTTCAGTTCAAGCTAAATTGCTAGATTTACTACGTAAATTAGTATCACGCATGGGGCTAGCAGTAGTTTTAGTTACCCATGATTTAGCAGTAGCTCGCTTAATGTCACATCGCATGATGGTTATGCAAAAGGGGCGGGTCGTTGAAACTGGCTTAACTGACCAAGTTTTAGATGATCCAAGTCACCCATATACACAATTATTAGTGTCATCAATCTTACAAGTTTAAGGCATAAAAGAGTAAGTATATGAAAAATATAATGATTAATGTTAAGAATATGCAAAAGACCTTTAAACTTCACCAACAAGGCGGAGTTGAAATTGAGGCCTTAAAAAATATTAATTTACAAGTTAAAAGCGGTGAATGTTTAACTTTGTATGGTCAATCTGGTTCTGGTAAATCAACTCTTTTAAAAAGCTTATATGGTAATTATAAGCCTAGTTCTGGCAGTATTGTTGTACGCCATAATGAACAAGAGATAGATATTTGCACTGCTGATCCAAGAAAAATAATTGAAATTCGCCGTGTTACTTTATCATATGTTAGCCAATTTTTAAGCGTAATTCCACGTGTAAGCACTCTTGATATTGTTACTGAACCGCTTTTTAGTGAAGTGAATGCTGGCAAAATCACAGAGGAAAAAGCATATGAAAAATCAAAAGAAATGCTTGAAAGGTTATGTATTCCAGAACGCTTATGGGGCTTAGCTCCAGCAACTTTTTCTGGCGGTGAGCAGCAGCGTGTTAATATTGCACGTGGTTTTATTCGCCCAAGCCCAATTTTATTATTAGATGAGCCAACAGCTTCACTTGACTCAAAGAACAGAGATATTGTAATAGCTTTGATTAATGAAGCAAAATTAAATGGTACTGCTGTTGTTGGAATTTTCCATGATAAATTAGCTCGTGATGCCGTGACTGATGTAACTTATGATATGGCGAATTAACAAGAGTTAACGGAGATTAAAAATGAAAGAACATATATTTTATAATGCAAAAATCGTTACAGGAACTGAAGTTCTTGAAGGTCACATTCAAGTTAAAAATGGTGTAATCAAAGATATTGCAACTGGCAAAAATGGTTTTAATAATGCACAAAATACAGTAGATTGTGAGGGAGATTATTTAATCCCTGGTTTAATTGAACTTCACACAGATAATTTGGAAAAGCACCTTATGCCTCGTCCGTCTGTTTTGTGGCCAAATCCTGTTAATGCTTTTTTAACCCATGATGCACAAATTGCTGCAGCCGGTATCACAACTGTTTACGACTCAATATGTATTGGCGATACAAACGGTAGCAACCGCTATACAATGCTTGGACTTGGTATGGACGCTTTTCACTCTTGCGTTGAAGAGTGTGAAAGAGATTTACGCAGTGACCATAGACTTCATATTCGTTGTGAACTAGGTGATCCTGAGCTTTGGAATTTGTTTGAACCAGCCGCAAAGTCAGATTATCTTGGCTTAGTTTCGCTTATGGATCACACTCCAGGGCAAAGACAATGGCAAGATTATAATGCCTATCGTACTTATCAAAGTAAGAATCATGTTTGGAGTGATGAAGAATTTGCAAAAAATGTGGAGCACTTACAGCAAAGACAAGAAAAGTTTGCAAAAAAACATACAGATTTAGTGGTAGATTATTGCAAAGAAAACCAATTGCCACTAGCTAGCCATGATGATACAACTATAGAACATGTGGAAGAAGCTGTTGAGCGTGGCATTAATATTTGTGAATTTCCTACTACCTTAGAGTCAGCTAAAGCTGCATTTGATAAGGGCTTGACTGTTCTTATGGGCTCACCAAATGTTGTTAGAGGTGGTTCACATTCTGGTAATATTGGTGCTATGGAAGTTGCAAAAGCAGGATATTTAGGCGGTTTGTCATCTGATTATGTGCCAAGCAGCCTTTTGCAGGGTGCATTTTTATTACACCAAAAAGCCGATATGGATTTAGCTTCTGCGATTTCAACAGTTACATCAAAAAATGCGAAAGCTGTGGGTCTAAATGATAGAGGTGAAATCAAAAAAGGTCTTCGTGCTGACATGGTTAGAGTGCATATGCGCAAAGATTCACCACTCGTGCGTGAAGTTTGGTTAAAGGGTTCAAGAGTTTTTTAAACTACAAAGCAGGTTGATGAATATGGCAAGATTAATTTATTTAATTGGAGCTTCTGGTTCTGGTAAAGATACAATCCTAAGTAAGACAAAGGAGCTTTTAAATAGCGATGATTTTGTTTTCGTAAAAAGATATATTACTCGTCCTTATAGCGTTAGCTCAAAAAATGGTGTTGATGAGGATCATTATTATCTTAGCCATGAAGACTTTGAAAAAAAACTTGAAAGCAATTTTTTTGCCATGCATTGGAATAGTCATAACAATTATTATGGCATCGCAAAAAGTATTAATAATGATTTAACGAACAATAAAACTGTTATTATTAATGGCTCTCGTGAGTACTTAGCGCAAGCTAAAAAGGATTATCCAGACTTGCAAGCTGTTTTAATTAATGTTGAACCAGAAGTTTTGAAAGAACGTCTTTTAAATCGTGGTCGTGAAACAGGAGCAGATTTTATTGAACGTTTAAATGGTGCAAATAAAGAAATTAGCGAGGACTGCATTATAATTGATAATTCTGGCGAGCTTGATATTGCAGTTAAGGCTTTTTGCGAGATTTTGGGCTAGAAGATTATGTTAAGCGTAGAACCAACAGTTCATAATTCGGCAATTATCAGTAACTCAAAGCTAGGTATTTGGACAGAAATTGGCAGAGATACTGAGCTTTATGATGTTGATTTTGGTGACTATAGTTATACTGGAACTCGTTGCCATTTAATGTATTCAAAAATTGGGAAATTTTCTAATATTGCAAACCATGTGCGCATAAATCCAAGCAATCACCCTCAATGGCGAGCCTCATTACACCATTTTATGTATAGGGCAAGTATGTACGGTTTAGGCGAAGATGAAGAAGAATTTTTTAACTGGCGAAAAGAACATTCTGTAAGCATAGGGCATGATACTTGGATAGGTCACGGAGCACAAGTTTTGGCAGGTGTAAAGGTTGGAATTGGTGCTATTATAGCGGCTGGAGCTGTCGTGACAAAAGACGTTGAGCCATATACTATAGTTGGCGGTGTGAGTGCAAAAATTATTAAGCGTAGGTTTAATAAAAATATTGCAGAAAAATTACAAGAACTTGCTTGGTGGAATTGGGATCATGATAAATTAAAATCAGCTTTGCCAGATTTTAGAAAATTACAAGTAGAAGAATTTATAGAAAAATACAATAAGTAGTCAAAGTTGAAAAAGTTATTTTCAATGTTTTTTCAAGTGGTTTAGCCACCAGACACGCTTACTCCAATAACCCTTGCGGAGCACTAGAGGTTAATTTTAGCTTTTTTACGTTACGCAAATGCTTTGCTTACGTTGATGGTAGTGATGTCAACTTAAAATACTATAACGTATATTAAAATGTTTTTCATCATCGGCAAAATAATCTATGAAAAATATACAAATTATATTGAAATTAAAATAAAAATCCTTCATATTTGAAAAAACGGAGGGCTAAACTATGAGAGTTGAACATATTGCAATTTACGTTAAAGATTTAGATAAATCTAGAACCTTTTATGAAAAATATTTCAATGCAAAAAGCAATGAATTGTACCATAACAAAACTAGGGATTTTAAATCGTATTTTTTAAGTTTTGAAAGTGGCGCTAGGCTTGAGTTAATGAATTTGCCAGTTTTAGAAGATGCTAGCGAAAATATTAAACGCTACGGTATTATTCATATTGCTTTTAGTGTTGGAAGTGAGCAGAAAGTTCGAGATTTGACAGAAGAAATAAGACTTGCAGGTTATGAAATTGTTAGTGAGCCACATGTGACAGGTGATGGCTATTATGAAAGCACTGTTAAGGACAATGAGGGCAATCTTGTTGAAATTACAGTTTAGCAAAAGATAATAATTATAATAATGCTAATCGAAATGCATTATAATAAAAAAAGCGGCAAAAGCCGCTTTTTTTATTCCTCATCGTCCTCGTCGTCCTCATCGTCATTATGCTCTTCAGCATAATTAAAATTAGGTTCGATTTCAGAAAAATAAATATGTGGATCAAAGTCAGAACTATGCCACTCATCATAAACTGAAAGAGGAAAATTACGATAAATATGTGTAAATTCATCGTCCTCAATGCTTAAATTAACATACATTGTGCCACGTTCTTCACCACTAATATCGGTCTGCACAAAGTCAACTTCAAAAATTTCAACTAATTCAATATCTATTTCATCTTTCATACTAATTACCTTTTTGGATTTTTTTTGCTTCTTCCCATAATTCGTCTTTATCATCAAGGCTAAGCTCAGAAAATTTAACATCTTTTTTATTTGCTAAATCTTCCATAATGATAAAACGATCTAAAAATCTATTTGTAGCATTATCAAGAGCTGCTGCAGCCTTTAAGCCCTTGCGTCTGCCAAATTCAACTAAACTAAACAAATGATCGCCGAACTCTTGCTCAATAGCTTTTTCATCATTTTGTGAACATGCATCTAAAAGCTCTAACCATTCTGCTTCAACCTGCTGTTCAACTTCTTCAGTTGTATCCCAAGTAAAGCCCTTTGATGCGGCTTTTGAGTGAATACGATAAGCCTTAGTAAGCGGAGGTAAAGATCGTGGCATACTATCATATGTGCCTTTTTTCTCTTTCTTTTCGCCTTGCTTAATCTTTTCCCAGTTCTTCATAAGTTCTTCACGATTAGCAATTTCAGTATCAGCAAATACATGAGGGTGACGTCTAATCATTTTAGCCATTCCATCATTGATTACATCTTCAAGGCTGAAATCGTCCTTGTGCAATCTACTAATAAATAAAAGCAAAAACATTACATCGCCAAGTTCCTCACGAACATCAGCCTTTGTGCCATTACGGATAGCATCAACAAGTTCAAAACATTCTTCGATAACATATTCTGTAAGGCTGTTAGGTGTTTGCTCTTTATCCCACTCACAACCATTAGGAGCAAGTAAAGCTGCAATCACATCATCAAATTGGTCAATTACATGTTTAGACATGATATTTCCTTATAACTCATTGAGTAAATCAATCGGTAAAATATTAATTAAGTATTTGCTAAATTCTTTAATATATGGCGCAAGTTCAGATGTTTCAATTATTGGTGTATCGTTCAAAATAAAGTCTGCTATAAGAACAATTAATGCACTCACCAAAAACCCTTTTGCAAAGCCGACTATAGCTCCAGCTAAATGATCAAGCCAAGCAGTAAAAGTTAGCGCAAAAAACTTATGCAGAATTTTAGCACAAATTGCAACTAAAATTAGCACCAAAATGAAAATTAAAATATATGAAATCCCGTCAAGCCATTTTTTATCGGCTATATATGGTGAAATATAATGAGCAAGTTCTTGGTAAAACATGCTGGAAAGCCATATTGCTAGTACAAAACCAACAAGCCCAGCAACTTCATCAACAAAACCTCGAAAAGCACCACGCACTAAAAATAAAATTGTAATTAAAGCGATAGCTATATCAAGCAAGTTAAACTGAAGTGCTGTATCCATTATTTTTTCAAGTTCCATATAATCTCACTAGCCCTAAAAAATTTATGCGGTAAGCTCAAGTGAACTTACCGCTAATAGGTATTATGTAAAGTATTTTAACTGTTTAATTCTTTTTCTTGTGGAAACATTGGTAAATATCTATATGAAATAGCTAGAACTACCCACGCATAACCAATTACTAAGAAAGTTGGTGCCCATTCAGCCCAGTTTGGATTGTATAATTCCCATGTATCGAACGGTAAAACAGGCATAGCAAGAGCTTGAACTGTCATAACATAACGATTAATTGTAACACCTACACATGTCAAAATAGCCGCTGTATAGAACATAGTTGGGTTATTGCGAAACTTTGGAGTCATCAAAAGTATTGCAGGTAGAACACCACAAATTAAAATTTCAGTATAAAGCAACCACTGACCATAGATATTGCCGTGGAACATTTGCTCATATGTCATTCCAGCACGAGGTAAAACTCCAGTAATCCAGCCATAAGTATCAATAATTTTAAATACAATATAAACTGTAAGCATGGTTCCGCCGATTTTTGCCATTAATTGCTTAACGTCCCAGCTTACTAACCGACGACCAGAAAATTTCTCCATTACAGTACAAATAAGTGTTGTAAATAAAGGACCACTACCAACAGCAGATAAAACATAGAGGAAGAAAGTCCAAGGCCAAATAAAGAAACCTTCACGGAAAATATAAGGACGAGCAAATAAAACACCATACATACCGCCAAGTGAGCCTTGGTGGAAGGTAGATAAAAATGCACCAATACCAGCAAAAAGTGGCATCACTAAGTGCATGTTATGTGTAAACGTGTGTATAATTGGGTTTTTATCAAGCTTTCTGTTTTCAAGTACAAGCGGAACAAATTCAATTATCAATACAGTCAGATAGCAGGTAATACAAAATATAACCTCTAAGAGCATGGAGTGAACGTTCGCATGCCAATAGCCAAACCATGAACGAAGCGGCTGTCCAATATCAAGAACTAATACTATCATAGCACCACTATAACATAAAAAACCTAGAACAACTGTTAAGTTGATAATATATTTCAATTTATCGATGTTTAATATGTAGCGAAGCAAGCCAGAGAAAAAGGCACCAGCACCAAGTGCAATAACAGCAAGGTCAAAGGTAATCCATAAACCAAAGCCAAAATAGTCATCCAATGCAGTTACGCCAAGACCGTAAAATAGTACATTTAATGCAGCATATGCTCCCCATAAAATCATCAACAATGCAGGAATCAAAGAGATGATGAACTTTTGTAAGTTACAACGCTCTAAGCCTTCAGGAAATAAAGCTGCATCAATAGGTGTTTTTTTATAGTACATAATCTTAACCTTGCCCCTTTGTTTTTTCATCTGCAAGATAGTTATCACCTTGACGGCGAACCCACTCACGACGACTGATATAATAAACTTGAGGTTCAGTACCTAAACGCTCAAGTAAACGAAACGCATTAGGATCTTTAACTAATTTTGATACTTCATGGTTAGGGTTTTTCATGTCACCAAACTTAATCGCACCATTAGGGCAAGTTGCTGTACAAGCAGTAACGTATTCGCCATCAGCTAAATTATTAGGGTCTTTTCCCTCAACTCTAGCTTTAGCACGAGCATCATTTAGACGATGGTGACAGAAAGTACATTTTTCAACAACACCACGAGGACGAGTAGAAGTATTAGTGTTTAAAACTTTTTCTAAACCCTCAGCCCATGTTGGGTCAAACCAGTTAAAATATCTAGCGTGATAAGGGCAAGAAGCAACGCAGTATCTGCAACCAATACAGCGTGGATAAATTTGACTAACAATGCCACCTTCTTCGTTTTTATCTGTTGCAATAACAGGGCACACTTCTACGCATGATGGGCGACCACAATGCATGCAAGGACGTGGTAAAAACGCTGTTTCATGTTCTGGAAATGCTTTGCCATTGCTTAAGCGATATACTAGCATCCAGTTCATGGTACGCAATTTATTGCTAGCATCGGTTGTTAATGCGACATTATTTTCAGCCTGGCATGCCACCATACAAGCGCCACAACCAGTGCATTTATCAATATCAACGACCATTGTCCAAAGTCGTTCAAACTCTTTACTAGGAGAAGCCATAGTTACCTCATTAATATATCATTTAAGCCAAAGCAAGGCTTACAAAGTTTGTATTCCAAACATAGCAATCAGTTGCTTTTTCAAGCTTAGGACTGATTAATTCTAACACATTCACACCCTTATTTTGACTAAATTCATCAAACGCTGTATGACCCATTCCGCAAAGTAGTGACACACAATTATTTGATACAGCTTCATCAATTAAAATAAGAACTTCTGCACTAATATCATTAGCTGATAATTTAGCTTTATCACCTGATCTTAAGCTTAAAGCCTTGGCAGTGTTTGAGTTAAGGTGTGCAATGCTTAAGCCTTTATTTACTTCTTTCGCATTAACGAGCTTAACAGCATATGGTGGGATACCGGTTTCAGCAGTACCAACACCCAGGCGATAAACAGGGCTAAGTGCTAATTTATCATTACTTTTAACTGCTAAATGCTCTTTTAAAGCTTCTGTTAAATGTTTAGCTCCAAAAGCAAGATCTTCTTGGCTACGTACATGACGTGTTGTAAATGGAGTGCCGTCCATAAGTTTCGCAAAGTCAGCACCGATTACTTTAGTCTTAGCTTTTAAAACATCAACCCAAGTTTTAAAATTTGCTTTAACACCAAGTTGCTTTGATAGATCTAAGATAATATCACCAGCGTTTCTCGCATCATAAAATGGAGCTACAACAGGCTTTGCTAAGCTATAAATGAATTCACCACAGCCATAAGGGCTTTCAGCGTCATCAAAGCGCTCAAGTCCCATAGCACATGGCAAAATCAAGTCACAATTTTTAGTTGTTTCGTCCATGAAGCATGAAAAAGAAACTGTAAATGCTTTTGTTGCAAATAAATCTTTTGCCATTTTAGGTAAAGCATAGCATGGATTAGCTTCGTAGAATATAATAGCACCAGGCTTTTTGCTTGCTTTAGTAAGGTCAGCAATTGCTTTCATTAAGTCAGCGCTACGCATTTTTGCTTTAGTGCTTGAGCCGTCAATAACAGCAGGAGTGTCAGCTAAAGAGCGCATACCACCATCAACATCTAAACGGCTAAGTAAAATATTACATGCATAAGCAGCCATCATTACAGCAGGGCTTGTGCCTTGAGCCATTGCAGAACCAGCAATGATAAGTGGAGCTTTTGCCTTTAAAAGCTTGGCTTCAAGCTCTTGTAGTTTTGCAACAGGAATTCCACAAAGCTCTTCAACTTTTTGTGGAGTAATTTGTTTTACAATATCAATTAAGGTGTTCGCATCACTAAATACTGTTGGTAATGCAGCAGGAAATGATGCACTTTTGCCGTCTTTAAGCAAGAGGTGGGCAATACCAAGCAAGAATATTAATTCTTGACCAGCGTTAAGTGGTAACCACATATCAGCGCAACTAGCAGTGTTATCTTGTACTTGTGATGCGTATAAAAGTTCCATTTGTGGAGCTTTTCCAACTGGGCGTTTGTTTGACCATGCTTTACGGTTGCTAACTACTGTACCCCATGATTCTAAAACTCCAGCACCTACAGCTAAAACAAGGTCTGCATTTTTAATGTCATAGCCAACTTTTCCTTTGCCGTTCATAAGTGACCAAGCTTTCTGAGCAGCCTGTTCTTCACCTGGCATAAGGAAGAATTGACCATTATTTGCATTTGAAATTGCAGATAATGCTTCATTAATAGTTGTAGTTGAATCACCAGAAATAGTCCAAATACCGTCTTTTGCAGCTTTTTTAAGGTTTTGAGTTAAAGCTGATACAGCTTCCTCCCAAGTAATAGCGACATAGTTGCCATCTTGACCTCTAAGCATAGGCTGTTTTAACCTAGCTGGGCTATGTAAAAGTTGTGCTTCTGATGCTGCAAGGGCTGATAAAGCTCCCATGCTAAGTGGGTGCACATCATCACCATGAATAGTCACAGGATTATCAGCAATCAAGCGAACTTTAATACCTTGGTTAGAGGGACAAAGTTTACTGATTGTAGTAGCGTAGCTATTTTCACCCTTTGTCGGTGTAGGTATCCATGGCCAATTCTGAGTCCATATGGATGTCTCATCAATATTCTTCCAAATAACAGGAGATGCAACAATACCAATTCCTGCTCCACCTGCAAATTTGAGAAAACCTCGTCTATCAAGCATACTGGCTTCCTTATATAGTCAAAAACTTTTTGTTATTTATGGCAAACAAAACAAGCGTTGTTTGCATCAGTTGGGCCAAGATGCTCTGGGTGAGCATGGCATCTTTCACAAGCGTCCATAGTCATAGTATCTTTAGAGTAACCTGTAATCCAGTCACGATATTGAGGCGGTAAAGTTTCAGCATTTACAACATCAATATGACAAAGACTACATAACTCAACAGGTGTAAAATCATGACAAGTGTTACAACTTTCCATTGAGTGAGCTGCGTGGCTAAAGTATACATTGTCTGGCTGTTTTTGATAAGCAAGCCATGGTACTTCAACACCGTTTTGAACATATTCTGTAATAAAATTCTTTTCTTTTTCGCTCTCACCAATAGGCTCAGAGTGACAAGTAGCACAAACTTCAATGCTTGGGAATCCGCTAAAGGACCCATCATCACGAAGAGTGTGACAATCGGTACAAGACATGTCAGCCTTTGCTAAGTGTATTTGGTGATTAAACTCTATAGGTTGTTCGTTCTTGGTGTAAAGTAGGTTAGGAAAAACTAACCAACCAAATGCTAATGCTAAACCAAGACCTAAAACAAAAGGAATTACTGCCTTAATACAACAACAAATTTTTGATTTTGCATCAGTAGTTTCCAGCTTGCCTGAATCATTTTGATTGTGCGCCATGCCTCTTGCCTCGTTAGAAAATAGTTTATAAAAAATAACACAACAAAGACCACCGTAAAATATTTACTGTGGACTTTTTATTTAAAAGCTGTTTTTACAGCTAAACAGCTCTAAATATTTCGCCTGCAAAATAGCCATAATTAAATTTTACTATCTTTTTTAAGTAGTTAAACTAAGTTAATTATGCAACCACAAAGCTTATACCGGTCTATGCCATAGGCAGATACCATTATCACCATGTAATTTTGCTATATCGTATCAAGGTAGTTTAGCCAAATTGTGAAACTTGTGTCAAGAACAAAGACACAATCTTTGACAATTTTTTAACATTTTAGATTAAATTGCGGACTAAACTGTAATCACTATATTAGAATATTTAAATTATTTCAAGCTCCATTTTGCCCCAAACACCAATTTTATCGCCAAATTGTAAAAAAACACCTTCAATATTATGATTTTTTTGTTTTTTTGCAATTTTTAAAATTCGATTTATATCATTTTCAGTTTTTAACATATTGCTAAAGGCAGTTGCAAAAGCGTCAGCAATAGCGCCATCTTTAGCTCTTACTACAGCAATTTGACCTTCTCCAAAGCTTAAGGAGTGTCCTATCCTTGGTGAGGAGGCACAAAGTGAGCTTGGGCAGTCTGAAGCTTGAACTTTGATTCCAATGATTTGATTATTGGCAGGATCTGGTAAGATGCCTATTGTCCTATCGACATTAGAAAAAATATAAGTATCTCCTCCATTTTCAACAAGAACATTTTCTGAAAACCCATGAAGCTTTTCGGCAATAATTTGTGAAATAGAACCAGCAACAGCAGCAAAAGGACCAAGCTTTGCAGCAATTCCAGCTTTTAACATTTTTTGGATTAATAGTGGGCTTGAAGTGTCAAGTTCGAGAGGGCTTAAGCTAGAAATAAAACTAGGGTTAAGTAAATTCCAATTTTTGATTTGAGCACGAAGCTCTACCAAAATTTTAGTGGCATATTCAGTATAATCATCGTTTGCAATTATAAGCAAATCACTTTCGTCTATAACAACTCTAAATTTAGTTTCATTAGAGTTATCTTTGTATTTAAAGCGATAATCACGTTCTGAATTATGCCACATAATTATTTCTTAGTTAAAAAAATTAATCGAACAAGCCAGGTAATTCAAAATAAAATCCAAAGCTTCTATCATCATTAATTTCTTCCATTCTGAAAATTAATTTATAGCACTGATCAGTAAATGCTAAGTCTACAGAGCGCTCATAAACATCTTTTGTTTTCAAGTTTCTGTATTCATAAGCAGAAATACTCCAACCATGAATTAAATTTAGATTGATTCTATTTTCTAGCAAAGAACTAGGAGTTTCAAGGGTAACAGTAGCGTGCTCTTGGTTTTGTAAGCGTCTACGAAGTTCGTAATTTTTTGTCCTATAAGTGATACCAGTTGTCCAAGTTCCACGCCCAAATAATTGCACTATGATATCATGGTCATGTCTTGTAATGTCACCAGTATAGGGAGAAATAAATGTCTTACCCTTATAAGAGATTGCACTACTCGGAAATAAATCAATTTCAGCCATAATATCCATAAAAGGTCGAACTTCAAAAGTTTCAGTAAGGTAGGTTCTATCAGCTTCTAAAAAATCATAACCTGATTCAAGCTTGAAGCGTAATAAGTCAAAGTAGCTAGTATTTGAATTAATTTGTGGCTCCATACTAGGGTTTTTAGGATCGACTACCTTAGTTACAGTATTTCTTTTTACGGTAACAAGATTTGTTAGAGAAAATACGAGATCTCTTTTTTGTAGTAACCTATCTTCAAAAGAATAATATGGGTTGTCATCTTGATCTACTTCACCTACATAGCTATATTTTATACGAGGCTGTAGCTCATGGCGAATCGCAGACCATTCACTTTTACCAGCGGATTCTAAATTATTGCCTAGATTTTTGCCAAGTTCAAATATTTTACTTGCATCAGTATATAGTTCAATATCAAAATCAGGCACAGTTCTTGATTTACCATTTTGCTCTTGCCCTGGATTTTTCTGCCATCCCATGTAAGTAGAGTAGGAGTTGTATAGCGGGCTAGTATTTGAAACATTGGTGCTGTTATAAAAGGTTTGGCGAACGCCAGCACTTGCACTTAATGAAACATATTTTAAATCTAGCGGTAGGGTAACACGTGGATAAAATTCTGTTTTAAGTCCACGAGTTCCAAATTCACGGTACATATAACTAGAGCTTGCTTGTGCTTCAAACTCTAGAGGAAAGTCTTCAAAAACTCTTCCTTTATAGAAGAAAGCATCAATGCGAGGTAATTGTTGCACAGCATCATCGTATCTATGCGAAGTATTGCCATTGCCTAAGAATTGATCCTGCTCATAGCTAGCACTTAGTGCAACGCCAAATCTTTGCCAATCTTTAAAAAGTAAGAAAGAGCTAAGTCTTTTTTGATAATAATCTCGCAAATCCCTACCAAACAAACTTTCTGTCGCACTTTCTGTTGAATCAAAGCCAATTAAGCCAGAAGTGAATTGTTCCAAATAATCTGCGTCAGAAACAAAATCTATATCAGTTTTGAATTGCCAACCGCCTCCGAGCTCTCCGTCAGCCATAGCTCTTATCCAATATCTGAAGTGGTTGTCTCTTGCATAATTACTTTCAGGATTCTCAGTTCCAGTATTATACTTGTCTTTATCATACATAAAACTTGCCATTATCCAAGTTTTATCTTTTGCACTTTCAATTGAGCGATACTGGGTGGTAAGCATATAACCATAATTTTCCATGAAAGTTCCGTAAAATGTTACATCACGGCTATCATCAATTACATGGTAATATGGTATTGTTCCATAAATTCCTCGTTTATTACTAAGACCAAATTCGGGATTTAAAAAGCCAGACTGTCTAGAATTTTTTGCTGGTAGTATCATATAAGGTGTTGCTAAAACACCTACATCAGCAACTTGAAAGGTTGAACCAAAGAGTTGAGCATATCCGTCAATCTCAACTACGGCCTGGTTTGCAGTTACAGACCAAGCAGGAACATCACCATCACAAGCAGTTACTTTAGCATTCTCAAATGTATAACGATCACCGCGATGCTTAACAATATTTTCACCTTTAAAATAAATATGTGGACCTTCCATGAAAATATTGCCGTTTTTAAGCCAGCCAGTACGTGAGGTTAAGTCAAATTCTGCAGACTCAGCTTTTATATCATCACTACCCATTTTAACATCAACATTGCCCTTTAAATAGACCCAGTTTGTGTTAGGGTAATACCTTGCAAAGTCGGCTTTTAAGTATTCAACTCCACGGCGTAAAAAAACTTCGCCCTCAGCTTCTAAAATATTACCATTACCAAGTGAAGTCACTTTATCTGCTGTCAAGTTCCAAAGCTGGTTTTCAGAATCTTCACTGACAAAATTAATTGGTGTAGTAGGATTGTTTATTGTGCTTTGATTTTGTGAAGTGCTATTGGCGAGAGATAAATTGCTTTCACTTGCAATACTAAAACTAGCAAAGCTAAGCAAAAATACTGATATTATAGTAAGATATATTTTGTTCATTAGTTTTTTCCTGAACAGTAATTAGTTTGTTTATGGAAATTGTATTAATTTCTAAATGTTTTTAACAATGTAAAGTTTTTTTTAGAAAAAATAAAGTCTTTTTTTAAAGAAAGTCTAGAATATTTTAATTTTATGTTGTTGTAGTTTTAGACTGTTTTTTTGTGTTGTATGGAATTATTTTTGCATAAATTATACATTTCTCGCTAGTCGGCAAAATATACCTATTTCTAAAATTTCTATTAAAATAGGAGAAAATATGCAAATAGAAAATAATAGCTTGCTTTCAGGAATACAAAGTTTATTCCAAGTTAGCCCGCAAAATTCTAAGCAAGTGGCTGTGCAACCTGTGACGCAAGCTAGCCTTGATAAGGTAAGTATTTCGCCAGAAGCAAAAGCACTCTATGAACAGTCCATGGTGCAAAAGCAATCAGAGACTAAAGAACAAGAAATTGATATGTTTAAAGATGAAGTTGTAGCTTCTTTAATTGACGCACCTAAAGATAGTAGTTCAACAGAAAAAGCTGACGGAAAAACTGCAACTGAGCGATTTAGAGATGTGCTTCAAAAGCATATTAATGATTTAAAAGGTTCAAGCGATGATAGTAGTGGTGATAGTGCTCAAGGTGGAACTTCTGGTGCGCAAGCTGCAGGCGGAAGTGGCGGAGCTAGTTCATCAAGCTCTGATCAAGATGCCATTGAAAAATTAGAACAGCAAATTGAGCAGCTTACAGCTGAAATTGCAACTGCTGCGAGTGAGGCTGTTAATACTGGTAGTCAAGAAGCCTTGTCACGAGTTGATACTTTGAGAACTAAGTTGTCGCAATTGGAAGCACAGCTTTCGGAGCTTATGGCAGCTATGGCACAGACTCCTAGCTAG
>CAYJPK010000023.1:0-29180 GCA_964372035.1 uncultured Desulfovibrionaceae bacterium
ATTGATAGTAATTTCATCTGAAATTACTATACGTATTAACTTTAGATTCTTTACTATCAACTACTTTGTGCTAATCCATTTATCTAATGTCATATTAAGCTTATCAGGGTCAATTGGCTTTGTGATATGATCATTCATGCCATTTTGAATACTAATTTCATAATCACCTTGCATGGCATGAGCAGACATTGCAATAACTATTAAATCCTTATATTTTTGTTTTTCACGTATCATTCTAGTTGCTGTCAAGCCGTCCATGACAGGCATTTGAATATCCATAAGCACAGCTGCATAAGACTTTTTTTCCAACATATCAAGTGCTTCTTGACCATTGTTTGCAATATCAACGCTATAGCCAAAACCTTGTAATAATTCTTCAGCAATCAACTGATTTATATCGTTATCTTCAACTAATAACAGATGCTTCTTATTTGGACTTTCTGCTTTAGGTTCATAGCTTTCTTGTATTTCATTAATCTTAACTTCATCAGTGCAAATTTCAAAAGTCAATTTAAAATAAAATTTTGAGCCTTTACCAAGCTCACTTTCAATCCAAAGTTCACCTTGCATGGTATCAATAATTTTTTTGCTTATTGCAAGTCCAAGCCCAGTACCACCATATTTTCTAGTTGTCGAAGAGTCTGCCTGAGTAAAGGCTGAAAAAAGACGCTCTTGCTTTTCTTTGCTAATACCAATTCCCGTATCTTCTACCATAAATATACAGCTCAAAAGATTATCAGAAAGATATTCACAAGAACTAATAGTTACATTAACGCCACCTTTTTCAGTAAATTTAAGTGAATTGCTCACAAAATTAAATAGTACTTGCTTTATACGTAGAGGATCACCAAGCAAAACTCTTTGCGCACAATCGCATGTTTCAGAGTTAAGATATAGCTCTTTATCATTAGCTTTTGGACTATAAAGAGCGACAACATCATCAAAAATATTTTCTATTGTAAAAGGAATAATCTCTAGCTCAAGTTTGCCTGCTTCCATTTTAGAAAAATCTAAAATATCATCAATAATACGTAAAAGATTTTTAGCTGAAAATATTGATTTTTTAACATAGTCTTGCTGTTTTTCATCAAGATTTGTTTTTGATAGAAGAAATAATAAACCCTGAATCCCATTCATAGGTGTGCGAATTTCATGGCTCATATTGGCTAAAAATTCACTTTTTATTTTAGCATTACTCTCAGCCCTGTCTATATGGTGTTTAAGTGAATTCACCATCATTATCAAATGTTTATACACGCCGTACTGTTGTTTTTTATCATCAATATCATAATCGCCTGCAATAACTCGCTCTGTAATTTTAATTAAATCACTTGGATCTTTTCCAAGTTGAGACCTAAGCGTGAGCATTATCCACAAGCATATAATTGTTGCTAAAATAATTACTATAAAAATACTAATATATACTAATTCTATTGATTCATTATAAACAAGATCACTTTCATAGGAAGCATTTACACCTTCTGCCCTATTTAGGTTAACACCTTTTAGTAAAATGTTGGAAAGAGTATCAAATAACTCTCGTGACCTAGTTTGCAGTAATTTCACGGCTTCTTCTTGCATATCATCATTTGCTAATATATAGATTTCTTTGCTTATACCGAGATACTCTAGCCATAACACCTTAAATTGCAAATATAATTCACGCTCTTCGAGAGATGAAATTAAATCCTCGTAGGTTTTTTGTACAATTTCAAATTCATTCAATAAGTTTTTAATTTTGACTACTATGTCTTTCCTTGTGTCTTTATTCGTATTGTAAACATAATTAAGCTCATATATTCTGTAATCAGAGCTTAGAGTATTCATACGCTGAATACTCACCGTAGATGGCAACCAATTGTTTGATATTTCAGCAGATTTCTGATTTATTTTTTGAATTTGTAAAAGGCTAAAGTAGCCCAAACCGGCAAAAGCCAAAAGCAAAATGGCTGTCATCAGAAATAATTTTGTTGGCAAGCGCATGTGAACCTCTTAATTTATCGGTATGAAATCATAAGAACATGAATCATCTAAATACTGGAAAAATAAAATCATTGAGGAAAATATAATTTTTCCAGATTCTTGAACATTTGTCAATTCCAAAACTTTATAGTACAGACTATAAAAATAAATTAATAAGCAAAAGTTATTTTCGTCTAAACTTTAAAGCTTTTGGGTAAATTAAATAGGTGATAAAAATATAAGACATTAAAAAAACAATAAAAGCAATACTTAATCGCACGAAATAACTTATAAAACTATAGCTGAAGTAACTAATAAAGTTTAAATAGTTATAAATAATATTTTCAAAATGATTTGCCACGTACCCACTTATACTAGCAACTACGCTTATCATAAAACCAGGAAAAATTAAAGATTTAAAAGCTATAGAGCTAAATTTCTTTATCCACCAAAAACAAAGTATTATTGTATAAAATACAATGCCTAGCATACTTAAACTAGCTAAACCTAATCCCCCGTATTGCGTTGTTATACTGGTATAAAAAAATAAAAAAACAATGGTACTTAAGCTTCCAATAATTACTGGACTAAGCGTATCTTGTCGTGCATAAAAACAACGCCCAACTATTTGCTGAATAGACATAAATGGAACTGAAATCATTAGTATTTGCAGGTATGGAGTAGCTATTTTAGTTTGCGAACTTGAAAAATTTCCACCCTCAAAAATCAAGCCTAGAATTGAGCTTGAATTGAACATCATATAAATTGTTAATGGAATGATTAAGTATAATGTGCTACGCATAGCAAGATGCATAGTATTGTTAAAGCCTTCATCATCTCCCTTTGCAGCAAGTGATGTTAAGAACGGAAATGATGCTATACCCGCCGCTTGCGCTATAACACCAACAGGTACGAGCATAATTCGCCTTGCATAACTTAACAAGCTTACAGTTCCTTCTTCTGCAATACTACCAAAAATTCTAACTAATTGTTCATCAAGAACCACAATTGATTGTCCAAGCATAAGAGGAATTGCTAAATATAAATATTTTTTGAGTAATTTATGCTTAAAATTAAGCTTAAACTTGGCTTTATTTGCCATAATGACAGCATAAAGTGGTAAAGCAAAAGCCCCGATAAAGGCACCAATTGTAACACCAAAAGCATAACCAGTCATGTTATGCGAACTTTGTAACTGAGAAAGCCCAAAAAACTCAACAAAGTATGGCCATAGCAGACCGCAAATAATAATAGATCCATTATAGATGAGCGGTGTTAAAGCTGGAATACTAAAGGCTTTTTTAATATATAAAATTGCTGTAAAGCATGAACCAAGCAAAAAGAAAATCTGGGCAGGTAAAATAATACGCAAATAAAGACTAAGCTTATTCAAACTTTTTTCATCAAAACCAGGTGCGCTAAATTTTGCAAATTCTGGCGCAAAAATAAAGGCTATAACTGTCAAGCTTAAAACGGCGACACAAGCCCACGATAAAACTGTTGAAAAAAAATTCCAAGCATCATCTTCATCATTTGCAAAACGTTCACTCAAAAGCGGAATTAAGGTTATCGAAACATAACCCCCAGCTAAAAGATAGTTTATAAAATCAGGAATTACAAAGGCTGCAAAATATATATCAGCTTCAATGCTTGCACCAAACTGCCATGAAATTACTTTATCACGAATAAGTCCCATAAAACGTGACAGCAAAACACTTACGCCCATCAAAATAGCGGCAAAACCCATTGAGTAACGAAAATTTGCAAATGAAGCCATTTTCCTATTCCTTTAATAAATACAACAAATGAAATCAAAAGGCTGAACTAGAAACAGTTCAGCCTTAATATAAATATGAATAATGATTAAATATTAACCATCAGCATTCATTTGTTTAATAACTTCTGCAAGCACCGTTTCATATTTATCATTATCTACTTGGCAAGTACCAGCAGCCATATGACCACCGCCACCATACTTAAGTGCAAGTTCACCAATATTAGTTTTGCTTGAGCGATCAAAAATTGATTTACCCATAGCAAGAACAGTATTTTGTTGTTTTAAGCCCCAAAGTACATGCACAGAAATATTAACTTCTGGGAATAATGCATAAATCATGAAGCGGTTAGTTGGATAAATTTGCTCTTCATTTCTTGGATCAAAAACAACAACATTATTATAAACTTTAGAACATTTTTTAACTTGTTCTTTAGCAAGTTCAGCGTACTTGTTGTAAACTTCAACACGCTCAGCAACATCAGGGTTAGCCATAATTTGGTCGATACCTTGAGTACGACATAGTTTAGTAAGTTCTAACATTAACGCATAGTTACTAATTCTAAAATCACGAAAACGTCCAAGTCCAGTACGTGGATCAGTTAAAAAGCTTAATAAAGTCCAACCCGTAGGATTTAAAACATCTTCCATGTCAAATCTAGCTGAATCAGATTTATCAACAGCAATCATCATATCCTCAGAAATATGAGGGAATTTAGCCTTCCCACCGTAGTAGTTATAAACTACTCTAGCAGCAGATGGTGCTTCAACATCTATCACATAATTTGTAACTTTAGATGAATCAACACGCATAGACTCTGAAAGGTGGTGATCAAAACAAATATGAACATTTGGGTTATACGGAATATTTGCAGTAATGTCATTCTCAGTGAATTCAACCAAACCATCTTGTACGTCCTTAGGGTGAACAAACTTGATTTCATTAATAATTCCAAGCTCTTCCAATAATACACTGCTAATTAGACCATCAAGATCACTACGTGTTACTAAGCGGTATTGTTTATCACTCATCTTTTACTCCTAAATGCCTTACGCAATTTTTTTATTAATAACACAGCTAAATTATTATAAAATACTATCACTTAGCGTGCTGAGTTTCATATTTAAAATTTTAACTTTTTTAGAAAACAAAATCAAGAACTAAATCCATCAAATCTGTTTGAACTATACCATTCATTCCACCAAGTAGGAAAATCAGTATCTGCAAAAAAGCTTGGTCCAAATTTAAGTTCAGTTTCTAAAAACCAAAAGTTAGGTGCAGGCAAATGACGTAATTTAACAGCATCTTTTGCAGTGCTAACAATCATCACATTGCGCCTTGCTAAACGCTCAACCTCATTAAACCTATAAATGTGATGATCTGGTCGAACAATATGCTCTTGCGGAGGATAGCCCATAAATTTAGTGACCGTATTAAATACTTGCCGTGGCTCACCAACTCCAGTCAACAGCACATATGGCTTTTCATTGCAATCTTCTGGTAAAACAGTTCTGTTTTCGCCAATTCGCCGCAAACATTTAGGCTCTAGTGAAAAAGTAAAAACAGGTTTTCCATATTTTGTTAAGCGACTAGTTATAGCTGGAAGCAAGCTATGTGCTTTTTCAGGCATAGCCTTTATCATAAAGATATCAGCTCTGTGTAAAGCTTTTTCAGGTTCTCTCCAAGGTCCAGCCGGAATAATTTTATTCCAGTCTTCACTCAAGTCTTCAGGGCGAAGCAAAACAATATCAAGGTCACGGCTGAGTCTTAAGTGTTGGAAACCATCATCTAAAATAATACATTTTGGATCCAGCTTATCACACGCAAGTCGAGCAGATCTCGCTCTATCAGGATCAATCAAAATACTGCTTCTTGGGTGAGAATTTGCAAGCATAGCGGGTTCATCACCAACTTCACGAGCAGTATGACGTGAATTAACTCTAGTTGGAAATTTTTTAAGACTTGACTTATAACCACGTGAAAGCACAACTGTATTAATAGAGTGAGCCTCAAGCCAGGTTAAAAGCCAATCAACAAGCGGTGTTTTGCCAGTTCCACCCCATGCAATATTTCCAACAGAAACGCACAAGCATGAACATTTAAAACCATTGTTTTCATATGATGCGGCGCGAGAAGTCATCATCGCACCGTATGCATATGAAAATGGTTTTAAAACCATAGATAATTTTTTTTGCAGTCCTAACACTTAATAATCCAAAAGGCTAAAAGGTATTTTTCTTAGCGTCTATCGCCCATAAAGCGAAGTAACATTAAGAATAAGTTAATAAAATCAAGATATAAAGTTAAAGCACCTAAAATAACACCACGTCTTAGCACTGCGCTATCACCAAGTGGTGCATTTTCACCCATTGCTTTTAATTTTTGAGTATCATAAGCAGTTAAGCCAGTAAAGATAATAACACCAAGGCCGCTAATTACAAATTCTAAAGCAGAGCTTTGCAAGAAGATATTCACAACCATAGCAATGATAATGCCAATTAATCCCATGCTTAAAAAGCTACCCATGCTAGTTAAATCTCTTTTAGTTGTCATACCATAAATACTCATTGCTGCAAAAGTACCAGCAGTAGTAATAAAGGTAGAAAAAATAGAAGCTTGTGTATAAGCAATGAGGATAGAAGATAAACTTACACCCATAACAGCACTATAAGCTAAAAACATTGATGTAGCTGCAAAAGCAGATAAGCGTGGCAACATCATTTGTAAGCCAATTGGCAAGCCAAGCATCAACGCAATAAGACCAAAAAACATAACTTTACTTGTTAGTACAAGGTTAATCAAAGCAGGTGTGCTTGCAACATACCAAGCAACTACAGCGGTTAAAGCTAAACCAACTGTCATCCACTGATAAACTTGTGACATATAAATAGTGAGCGAGCTTGAACCAACTTGCTCCATATTTCTCGAATTATTCATTTGTCCCTCCCAGGTACATAATTTGTTTTAATAATATAATTGATTTAAAAAATAAGCAAGACTAAAAATCACATTCCTACAAGTTCCTTTACAAGATATATGCTAATCACAAAAAACAAAATGTAAAGAGGTATGATTGCCATTGCAGTTTTTGACCAAGTGATATTTAGAGCGTATTTGCAGCCAATAAACACACAAAAAGCAAACCAAATCGGACTAACAAATTGCCCCACCATTGGTATAATACTAAATATAGCAGGTGCAGCACTAAATGCAACTACTCTAATTATAGTAGCAAAATTCGCTCGCTCTGGTTCAACAAGACGTAGCATTATAGAAATTGAAGCAGAATAAAAAAACAATTGCAAAAGCATAAGCGGTGGCATTGTTAAAAATAGCAAGGGTATATTTAAATCTTGAGCTATTGTGTCAATTCCAGGTGTTTGCGCTGTGTCTTCTGCCAGAGTTTGAAGCTTTGACATTAACCAAACCCTATCAGCAATTGATTGTAAAGTCCCCAAAATAACGTAGAAAATGCAGGCTCTAAATAGCGGTGCGACTGATTTTCCAACATTCATAAAAAATAATTGCGATGAAAATAAAACCTGCAACATCGTATGATATAGAGCAAATGGCATTTGTGATGTTTTTGCTAGCTCCCAAGCTATCACGCCATCAACAATTTCATTTTGAGCTTTACTAGAATTTTGTCTATTATTATCAGGATCTTGTTCATCATCTTGTGAGAAATTAGTATCAGAGCTAGAATTAGAATTATGCTCAGCTTTTGTTTCAACGTTTGAAGTTTGAGCATTTTTTTTCTCATATTCCTGCCTAGCTTTATTTTGAAAATCTTCAATAGTTTGATTCTCTGTGTTTATCTTGCCTTGTTCATTATTTTCGGTTTCAGCTTTTTTATTTGCATAAGCGCCAAAATTATTATCTCGCACTATAGCGTTTGGCGGTAAAACACTTTGATTTTGTGACAAATCATCATTTTGAGATGCATTAGCCTCAGGTTTTTCACGGAATTTAAATCTGCAAGCGCACTTTGGGCATGTTGCCATATACATATGTTTAGGAAGATTCGCTTCACTTAGCTCGCGCGAAAACTCGCACTGCGGACACATTATTTTCATATTTTTAGACCCTTGTCGTTTTTTATATTGATTATATTCAAGTATTTTATAAGGGGAGTGAAAATAAATCAAGACAAATAAATAAAAACTAAATCTTTTTCTTTAAAATTAATTAAAACTAAATTATTTTCACACATTACACAACTATTTGACAATAATTCTATAAAAGGTAAAATAAGCCCTCAAAAAAGCATTTACCTATAATAAATTGTTTGCTTGAGGTGCTTTATTTTATACATCTATGAAATTCTGTGGAAGCTTGTTATTCCATTTTTAAAACTGAACTCTCGCTTAGCTGATGGTTATAATCAACGAATGGGCGAAAGCTGGCTTGATGAACAAGCTGATATTTGGCTGTGTTCTGCTTCTGGTGGTGAGGCTTACCTTGTTGAAAAAATACTTGAGCAATTAAATTCAAGCAATAAAGATTTACGTATTATAGTTAGTACTTGGACAAGACAAGGATATGAAATCCTTACAAAAGCAGCTCACAAGTACCCTGATATGAAAATTTTTGTTCGCTTTATGCCCTTTGATAAACCAAGCCTTGTTAATAAAATAATGCAAAGTGTAAAACCAAAAATAGTTGTGCTTTTAGAGACTGAAATTTGGTTTGGCTTAATGAGTGCTTGCACAAATAATAATGCAAAACTAATAATGCTAAATGCGAGAATGAGTGAAAAATCGTTTAAATCATATAAAATACTAAAATTATTATTTCATTCTATCTGGAAAAAAATAAGCCCTGCATATATTTGCACAATTTCAATGCAAGATGCTCTGCATTATCGCAAGATTTTCCATACAAAAATCGACGTTTTGCCAAATATTAAATTTGATAGAGCGGTGGCAAGCTTTAATATAAAGGACAATATAAAAGAAAGCTTGCATAGCTGCGAAAACATTATGCTCTTTGCTTCTACTCGCAGTGAAGAAGAAGATGCTGTGTGCGAAATAATTAACGAGCTTAAAGGTAGACAACTGCAATTTATTATTGTTCCTAGGCATTTACACCGTGCAAAAAGTTTGCAGAAAAAACTTGATACCTTAAACATAAAAAATATTTTATATCAAGACTTACAAAAACACAACGGTTCACAAGTAATTATTTGGGATAATTTCGGCGACTTACAGAAATTATACCATATAGCAAAAATCTGCTTTGTTGGTGGTAGCCTAGCTAATCGTGGCGGTCAAAATTTCTTAGAAGCTCTTGCCTGTGGGCTTGTTCCTATTGTAGGCAAGCACCTTAAAAATTTTGCATGGGCTTTAAGTGGTTTAGCTGAAAAAAAACTGATTTCAATTGTTGATAATAAAGAACAACTTGCGCAAAAAATCATTGATTTTCATGAAGATAGTCCACCAAAAGATGAAGTAAAAAAAGAATTTAATGCATGGCTTTGCGAACATAAGGGCGGCACACAGGCTCAAGTTGGCAAAATGTTAGAATATTTATAGGAGTTTACTGTGTTTTTTTCACATAAAAAACAAGCTAAAACTGAAAGAATTATAATTATTGGCGCAGGTGAAGTTGGCTATCATATTGCTAATTACCTATCTGCAAAGAACAAGGAAGTTGTGGTAATTGACCTAGATGCTGATGCATTGCAAAGGGTTGAGGACAGCATGGACGTTCAAACTATTTGTGGTTCTGGCTCAAGCCCTACTGTTTTAAAGCAGGCTGGCTTATTAGGCGCTACTGCGTTTTTAGCTGTTACAGATAGTGATGATGCTAATATTATTGCATGTTTATTTGCAAACGCCATTAATCCAAAAGCGATGAAGCTTGCAAGAATTAGAGATGAGCAATACAGCTCACACGCCGATATTTTACGGAGTGCGGCTTTAAATATCAGCTTATTAGTCAGCCCAGAAGACGAAATAGTTCGCAATATTGATCGTTTATTATCAATTCCAGGAGCTGTTGAATATAATGAAATGGCTGACGGCAAGCTCAGAGTTGTCGGAATGAGAATGGATAATAATCCACTGATTGGTATTCCACTGATAAACTTTAGAGGAATAGTCCCAGAAAGTGGCATTATGGTTGGAGCAATTGAGCGAGATGGAGAGCTAATTATTCCATCTGGTAAAGATGCCATTTTGCAAGACGACGTTGTGTATTTTGTTTATCTTGCTGAAAAGCAAGGACATTTATTGCATTCCTTAATGAAATCACGCCATGAAATTAAATCTGTTTGTATAGTTGGTGCTGGAAACATTGGTTTAAAATTAGCCAAAAAACTTGAAGAAAACAATATTGCAGTAAAAATTATTGAGCAAGATATTAAGAGATGCGATGCCTTGGCTGATGAGCTCAAAAACACTATGATTTTGCATGGTAATTGCACTGATAAGCGTTTACTAATTGAAGAAAACATTGCAAAGTTTGATGCTCTAGTTGCAACTACTGGTGATGAGGAAACCAATATTTTAGCTTGTTTACTAGCTAAATCAATGGGCGTTGGGCAAACTATTGCAAAGGTTAACAAGCCTGAATATTTGCAATTAGTAGAAGCTATTGGCATCGACCATAGTGTTAGTTCTCGTATTTCAGCTGTTAAGGGAATTTTACAATATTTGCGCCCAGGAGGTATTATATCTTCTGTATCAATTAGTCATGAAGCAGCTGAAGTTATTGAAATTGCTTTATCTGAAAACTCAAAATTAATTGGTAAAAAAATTGCCAACTTAGGTTTGCCACGAGGAGCTCTGCTCTTAGTTGTTTTGCGTGATAATATTGCATTTATTCCTGACGGAAATACTATTATTCAAGCGCACGATAGACTTACTGTTTTAACAGCAGAAAAAAAGGCAAATAAAATCGAAGCAATGCTGACTGCAACCCATGCTATTAAGAATAATAAGGACGACAAGGATTATTAAAAATGAACTTGCGAGTTAGTCTTTTTATTCTTGGAATGCTTATCTGCTGCTTAGCTCTAGCTATGTTTATTCCGCTTGTAACTTCATGGGTTTACGCTGATGGTTCTAGCATGGGAATATTCCTTGCCATACTTACTACCACGATAATCGGTCTTACACTAATTTTTTGCTGTTACCGTGCCATGCCCTTTTATAATAAAAAAGCACCAAGCCTTAATCACCGAAATGCTCTTGCTACAGTCGGATTTTGCTGGATTGGAGCTAGTTTAGTTGGAGCATTACCATTTTTATTTTGTGCAGATTTTAGCATAAGTGATGCGATTTTTGAATCAACTTCAGGCTTTACGACCACTGGCTCGAGTATTTTGAGTAATATTGAGGCTCTACCGCAAAGCCTACTTATTTGGCGAAGCCTGACACACTGGTTAGGCGGTATGGGGATTATCGTACTATCCCTTGCCATTTTGCCATTTTTAGGCGTTGGTGGTATGCAATTATATAAGGTTGAAGTAACAGGTCCTAATCCCGACAAATTAACTCCCAAGCTTCGTGATACAGCAATGCTATTATGGCAAGTATATTTAATTTTTACTGTAGCTTTGACACTTATTTTGTGGCTAGGCGATATGAATTTTTTTGATGCCTTAAACCATGCCTTTGCTACTGTATCGACAGGTGGATTTTCAACAAAAAATGCATCGCTTGGTGCATTTAGTGCTTATTCACAATGGGTTATAATCTTTTTCATGTTTATATGCGGCATTAACTTTACCTTACATTATCAATTTTTAATTGGACAATTTACTGTTTATAAAAAAGATAGCGAGTTATTAAGTTACGTATCATTACTGACAATTTGCTCTATCATTATTACAATATGCCTTGTTCTGCAAACTTATAACAATAATGCGAATTTTAACTTTGAATATAACATAAGAACTGCCATTTTTAATGCTGTTTCAATTTGTACTACTACAGGATTTACAACTGTTGATTATGAAAAATGGTTTTTTGTAGCTCAAGCCTGTTTAGTATTCCTTATGTTTTTAGGTGGTTGTGCTGGATCGACTAGTGGTGGTTTAAAGGTCATGCGCATTGACTTGATTGCAAAATTTATTGGCAATGATTTGTATCGTATCATTCACCCACATGCTGTTCGCCACATTAGGTTTAATGAACGACCTGTTTCAATTAGCGTTATTAATGGTGTTGTGGGATTTTTCCTTATTTTTATGCTACTTCTAGGTGTTGTAACACTGATTATTACAGCCTTTAATGTTGATATGAACACAGCCTTTAGTGCAACCTTATCTTCTCTTTCAAATGTTGGTCCTGGTCTTGGTAGCGTTGGTCCTGTAAGCAATTATGGACATTTGCCAGAAGCTGTTAAAATTATATTATGTTTATGTATGTTATTAGGAAGACTTGAAATTTATGCAATTTTAGTTCTTCTACTACCTGAATATTGGAAAAAATAAATGTTAAATCAAAACGATATTATAGAACTCAAAATTGAGACTTTTTTGTCTGATGGTATGGGACTTGCGAGGCATGAGGGGCTTGCGATTTTTGTTGAAAATGCAATTGTTGGACAGAAAGTTAAGGCAAAAATTTCAAAATTAAAGAAAAATTTTGCGCAAGCTAGTATCGTTGAAATTCTTGAAAAATCAGAAATTGAACAAGAAGCAAAATGCAAACATTTTGAAGATTGTGGTGGCTGTTCATGGCAAAACATAAATTATGATGCGCAATTATTCTGGAAAAACAAATTCTTATATGATGCTTTAACTAGAATTGCAAAGCTTCAAGCTCCTAGTATTTTACCTACTATTGCCTCACCAAACGAATTTTTCTACCGTAACAAAATGGAGTTTGCTTTTAGCGATAATAAAGGACTTGAGCTTGGACTGCATAAGCGTAAATCGCATGAGCTAGTCGAAGTAACTGAATGTTTTTTGCAAAGCGAAATAAGTTCAAAAATTACAAATAAAGTTCGTGAACTATGCAAAAGCTATAATAAAAGTCATAATTTATCTGCATGGAATAAGCAAAATAGTAATGGTTTTTTACGATTTTTAATTATTAGAAAACTAGCTAACGAATATTTTGTTGAGCTAATTTGCTCAGGTACAAAGCAAGTTATCAATCGCAATTTAGAGATAATAAAAGAAATATCTCAAATCCTTTTCAGTGAGTTTAGTGAAATCAAAGGATTTATTTATAGTGTTAGAAATGACAGTGCAGACATTGCTTATGCTGAAAGAACTTTTTGGCAGGCTGGACAAACACAGCTAATCGAAAAGATTAATGAGCTTGATTTTTATCTTGGAAATCGTTCTTTTTTTCAAGTCAATACAGAAGCTTGTGCTTTAATGTATGAAGAAATTTCAAAACTTGCAATTAGTTTGAAGCCAAAAGCTATTTGGGATATATATTGCGGTTTGGGTTCGATTGGGCTTTATATTGCCAACAAAATGCCAATAAAGCTAGTGGGGCTTGAGCTTTCAAGTCAAGCAATCAAGCTTGCACAGCGCAATACTCCTGATAATATTGAAGCACATTTCGTCGCAGCTGATGCAAACAATTTTTTAGAGCTTCAAGGGCAAATGCTAAAGCATGCTAAACCAGACTTAGCTATAGTTGATCCGCCTCGTGCAGGAATAAGTTCAGAACTTTGTACCAGTTTAAATAAATTAGAAATTAAAAATATTATTTATGTTTCATGCGATCAAGCAAGTTTTGCTCGAGATATTACTCGCTTAGATAAATACTCTTTAGTAAGCAGCCAAGCAGTTGACCTTTTCCCGCAAACTCCACATATTGAAAGCATTAACATGCTGAAATTACGTTAAAAAATATTTAAAGCAAGTTAGCAAAAGTTTTATTTTATAAGAAAGGTTCAATTTTTTGAAATAAAACTTTTTAAGCGTCATAAGCTTGACATGTTTTTAGTCATGTGGTACAAAAATTTTGACAGCCAAAGAAATTATAAATACTGAAAAGAAATAACATATTGATGTGTTTGAATAATTTGAATTGGCATTATTATTGCTACATGCAAGACATTATCAGACATTTAACATTTATTATAAAAGACGTAAGAGAGGATTATATGAAAAATTTTATTATTGCATTACTATTTATATTTTTAAGTTTACCATTTCAAGCTAGTGCGATTGACACAGTAGGTATTTATATTGCCCCTAAGCTGGCTTTAAACATGCATTCTTTTGAAGTTGAAAACTCTGCAGGCCACAAGTTCATTTCTGACGATTATGACACGACCTTATCAGGTTCTGTTGCACTTGGTTATGATTTTAACCCTGTAAACAATATTCCAGTTAGAGCTGAAGTTGAATACACTTATTATGGAGAGTCAGAGCTTAGCGGTAATAACAATATTTACCACATGGGTGGAAACGTAAAAACCAAATTGAATGCTCAATCTTTATTCACAAATATTTATTATGATTTTTATAATGCAACTCAATTCATTCCTTATGTTGGTGCAGGACTTGGAGCAGCTTTAGTGAAAACTAGCATGGACTACAACAACTATTCTGGCACAAATTTCAGCGGTGCTGAAGGCGATTATGAAGCAAATCTCGCTTACAACTTAAACCTTGGTGTTGCGTACCAATTTGATGAACGCCTTGCTATTGACCTTGGATACCGTTTTGCTGATCTTGGAGAATCTAGCACACATTCTTCCTACGTAAATGGTGTTAATCTTGGTGTAAAATCTAAAAATACTTATATTCACCAAATTAGCCTTGGTGCAAGAATTGCTTTTTAGAAAACAATATATTTAAAGAAAATAATAAAGCATCAGACAATTAAAAATTTCTTTGCCAGTTATTAAATTGGCAATTAAAAAGATGCAATAATATGCTCTTTCTAAATCTGTCTGATGATAATGCCTAAACCGCTCAATTGGTGAGCGGTTTTTTTGTGGCTTAGCGCCACTTTTATCGAACCTATCCTTATTTCTATAGTCGGTAATGAAAAACACGTTACATATCATAATAAAGCTACTTAACAGCTAAAACACAAATAAAAATGCAAGAAATAGTGACATTACGCTCACCATTCTTGCATTTTTATGTTTACAAGCAACAGTTTTTCAACTTCGCCTAAAAATATTACCAGTTAACAATTGTTCCATCAGATAAAATAGCATCAGTTCCAGATTGTGGCTCAGGCTTATATGGGTGCTTTGCTGCTTCTTTTTCATCAACTTCAATTCCAAGCCCTGGCAGCTCATGAATTTGCCAATAGCCATCTTTCATTTGAATTGGAGTTTTCACAACATCATGATACCAAGGCACAGCCGCAATCATTTCTTCTTGAATAACGAAATTTGGAGTTGCAATATCAAAGTTAAGAGCAACAGTTCCAGAAATTGGACCAGCAGGATTATGAGGAGCAACGCCCATATAAGCGCATTCAGCAGAGGCAGCAATCTTTTTAGCCATTGTTAATCCACCACAATGACACAAATCAGGTTGAATAATATTCACAGCTCTGTTTATAAATAAATCCTCAAATTCAGAATAGTTAATCAATCTTTCACCAGTTGCAACAGGGCATGAAACCTTATCTAAGACATCACGCATAGCCTTTGCATTTCCTGGCTGAATTGGTTCTTCAACAAATAAAGGATTAGCTGGCTCAAGAGCTTTAATATATTGCACCGCTAGAGAAACTGAGGCTGGGCGACCATGAAAATCAACCATAATGTCAACCTCATCACCAACTGCAGAGCGTACAGCACCAATAGTTTCTTCTACCATTTTAAAACTACTGTTTGAAGCAGTATAGTGACAATATGGCACAAATAAAATTTTCACAGCCTTATATCCAGCTTCTACAACTTCTAAGGCTAAGTCTACAAATTGATTTTTATCAAAAGTTTCATAAATTGCCTTTGCATTGCCAATACCTAAGTGAGTATAAGCCTTTATTTTATCGTGAGTTTTACCACCAAGTAAACGCCATACTGGTAAATTAACACTCTTACCTAAAATATCCCACATTGCATGGTCAAGAGCACTTATAGCTGTCATTGCAATTGTACCTGACATCCAGAAATGAGACTTCATCATAAGACGCAAATTTTGCTCAATGTCACGAGGATCCTTACCTATTAACAATGGTTTAAAATCCTCTATAGCTCCAACAACAGCACGGGTTTTCCACTCAAGCGTTGCTTCACCCCAACCATAAAGACCATCTTGGTCAGTAATAATTTTAACAAAAACCCAGTTACGTAAATCAGCATTTACCACCAAGGTCTGAATGTCTTTAATTTTCATATTCTACTCACACGTTAATTAGTTAATATTAATGAATTCCCCAACCTGAATCAAGATACAAAATTTGCCCTGTCATCATATCTGATGCGCTTGATGCAAGGTAAACTGCACAAGCAGCAACCTCATCAGCTCTAACAAATCTATCCGCTAAAACTTTAGATTTCCAGTATTTTATAAAATTTTCATCTTTCATAATTTGACTAGTCATTGGAGTTTCAACAAAGCCAGGAGCAAGCGCATTTACTTGGATATTATAAGCAGCCCACTCTAGCGCCATGCACTTTGTCATTTGATCAAGAGCAGCCTTTGTTGCACTATAAATAATGCGGTCATACATGGCTTGTTTGGCTGATTGCGAAGAAGTATTAATGATTTTACCACTTTTTTGTTCAATCATAATTCTTCCTACAGCTTGCGCAACGAAGAAAGCACCCTTTAAATTGATTGCCATAATTGCATCATAAGCTTCTTCTGTAACATCTTGAGGTTTTTGGCGAATATTGAAGCCAGCATTATTACACAAAATATCAATGCTTGACATATTTTTATGTGCAATAAGAGTCGCTTCTTGAACTGCAGCTATATCTGAAATATCAATACTTTGCACCCAAACATTTCTGCCCAAGTCTTTTATTATTTGGGCAGTTTCATCAAGATCAGCTTGAGTTCTACTCCAAAGCGTAACATCAGCGCCTTGCTTTGCAAGCTCAACAGCCATTGCTCTACCAATGCCCCTTCCACCGCCAGTGACAAGAGCTTTTTTACCTGTTAAATCAAATAAACGACTCATTATTTTCTCCGAATTTTATAAATATTTATAAAAACAAAGCCTATTTTTTTTACATTTTTCTTATAATATTTTCACTATAGTGTCAATAAGTAAAGCTTAAGTACCTACAAATAAATAAAAAATATTTTTTTGTTCTAAGTATAGAGAATATCATGATTATTTCTAGAAAAAAATATCTGTTGACACAAGCCTTTCTTAATATATAATAATACATATCAACCGTGTTTCAGCATATTTTTTATGCTTATTTTATATTTTTTTTAATAGGTCAATAATGCAAACAATAGCTATTTTAGGTCGCCCCAATGTGGGCAAATCAACTTTATTTAATCGATTAATCCGTAGTAATCGTGCAATTACGCACGACCATGCTGGTATTACTCGTGATCGCCTTGAAGGCAGGGTTAAGTCAAGAAGTGGTAAAGAATTTATGCTACTCGATACTGGAGGTATCACCCTTGATGCACACCAAGGCATAACAGAAGTAAATACAGCATCAAGTGGTTTTGCTAAAGAAATTTTTGAACAAGCAAAACAAGCGATTGAAGAAAGTGTTGCTATTTGTTTTGTTGTAGACGGAAAGGAAGGCTTAACGCCTTTTGATGAGCATTTAGCCGCTTATATCAGAAAAACTGGCAAAAAAATATTGCTAGCTGTAAATAAGGTCGATGGTATTGAAAAAGAGGATGAAACAACTGCTGAATTTCATGTCCTTGGCTTTCCAATCATAGCTGTTTCTGCTGAGCATGGTCATAATGTTAGATTTTTAGAAGAAAGCCTTGGCGATTTATTGCCAGATGACTTTTCTGAAGAGCAACAAAAAACGCCAACTCTACGGCTTGCAATGCTTGGACGCCCAAATGCGGGCAAATCCTCTCTTATTAATGCAATCACCGGAACAGCAAGACTAATAGTAAGCGACGTTGCCGGAACAACACGTGACAGCATCGACGTAAGCCTTGAATATAATGATAATTTATATGTTTTTGTTGACACTGCTGGAATACGAAGAAAAGCAAAAATCACTGATACTATCGAAAGATATTCTGTAAACTCTTCAATTAAATCAACTACAAAATCAGATGTAACCTTGCTCGTTATTGACGCTGTCGAAGGCTTAACCCAACAAGATAAAAAGTTAATAGATCTTTTAAATGAGCGTAAAACTCCATTTATGATTTTACTTAATAAAATGGATTTAATTCGCCCTGATGAAAGAAAAAAATTAAAGATGGCTTTTGAAGATGCGCTTAGCATGTGTCAGCACGTGCCTATTTTAAATGTTTCTGCGCTTAAAAACAAAGGTTTGACTAATATATTACCTACGGCGACTCAAATTTTTGACGAAGGCAAAACGCGAATAGGTACTGGGCAACTGAATAGAGTTATGGAGCAAGTTATTGCAAAGCATCAACCTGCTGTTGTAAAGCGTGTACGACCAAAATTCTTTTACTTAACACAAGCTGAAACATGCCCACCTACCTTTGTTTTCTTTGTCAGTGATGCAGAACGCATTACCCAGAGCTATGAAAGGTATCTTGAAAAAAGCTTAAGAAGATTATTTGGCATTAAATTTGCACCTATTCGTGTTAAATTTAGATCTTCGCACAAAAAATAAATACAACAAATGGTTTTTATTGACATTTGATTTATAATTTTATAAAACATATTATGGATTGACAACAATTCATATTGTTAAACAAAGGAGTTAACTGTGAAACTATTATCTTTAACTTTAGCTATTGTGTTAAGTACATTTGGAGTGATGGCAAATGCGGCAGAAAACGCACCTGTTTCTGTTCAATCAAGCATTGACAAAACTTTAGGTTTTCACCATCAGCTGAAAAGCATTCAAGAAAACCGTCAAGCATCTGTGCATGATGTTAGACGTGCGGAAGGCGGATACTACCCTAGAGTTGATACAACTACAACTTTCGGTGCTAGCTATCTTAATAACCGTACAAACAGAGCAAATGGCAACACTCAGTTTCAAGGAACAAATTCTGCTGAGATAACTGCTACTCAAACACTTTGGGATGGCAAGGCAACTAAGTATGGCGTTGATATGGCGTTACTGCAAGTTGATTCTCTTACTCAAAGAGTTTTAGATAATGCTACAACTTTATCACTTGATGCTTTAATTGCTCATATTAATGTTCTTTTACGTCGTGAACTCGTTGGTTATGCGATTGAAAACGTAGCTCTTCATGAGCACATTTTAAAATCACAACGTGAAAGAGAAGCGAGCGGTGCATCTACTATTGCCGACATTACACAAATTCAAGGTCGTTTAGTTCGTGCAGAAGCGGAACTTTCTAACCATAGACTTTTATTACGTGAACAAGAAATTGCTTATCAAAGATTAACAAACACTGCGCCGCAAGAGCTTGCTCCTGTTGATGCACCTACTACAATTTATAAAAATGCAGAAGAGTGTTTTGATATTGCAAGAATTACAAACCCTAAAATTCTTGCTTTAGTGGAAGATGCTAAAAGATCTAACGTGAATATTGATCTTGCAAAATCAGCTTACCACCCTGTAATTACTGCAGAACTTACTGCTGGCACAAGCAATACTCATGGACCAGGTAGTAACTGGACAAACTATGCTGATGCTTTACTCGTAATGCGTTGGAACTTGTATAATGGCGGATCTGATGAAGCTATCGTTAGAACTAGCAGATCACAATATCGCCAAGCTTTAGAAGACCTTTGGGGTACTTATGATGATATTAATCAAGAAGTACACAATTCTTGGAGTGAGTTTGTAAACGCTAAAGAACAAATGGACTTTTATGCTGAAGCTATGAACTACAACAAACAAACAGCTGATGCTTTCTTAGAGCAATTCTTAATTGGTCAACGTAGCTTATTGGACGTGCTTGATACTTCAAGTGAGTTATTCAGTTCCTCTACAGAGTGGGCTATTTACCGTACTAACAGAATTATTTCAGCTTACACACTTATAGCTCTTTCAGGAGACTTCTTAAACGTGTTTAACATTGATAGAGAAGGTCTTTTAGAAGCTCCTAGTGTTGAAGTTGCAAATGCTAATGCTGATGAAAGCTATTTCAATATGCCTTCAAATTAATAGGTTAGCTTAACAGGTTATAGTTTGAATAAATTCAACGATTCCTCTTTTCGGGAAAAGGCTTACTCACTTCGCCAACAATTTTGGCAGAACAAAGTCTTCCTTAGAGGAATTGTTGAATTTTCTAATTTTTGCAGACAAGATTGCTTATATTGTGGTCTTAGAGCAAGCAACTCCATACTTCCTCGCTATCGCTTAGATTATGATACTATCTTCAATTGCTCAAAAGCTGTTAAAGAACTTGGTATAAACACTGTTGTTCTTCAATCTGGCGAAGATACTTCATATGATGCCAAGTCTTTTGCAAATCTTATATCTAAGATTAAAATTGAGTTAGATTTAGCGATTACCTTATCACTCGGTGAACGTACAAAAGAAGATTATGAGTTATTTAAAAAAGCCGGTGCTGATAGATTTCTATTAAAAATTGAAACTTTTTGCGAAAAAAACTATGCTTTTCTTCGCCCAAATAAAACGCTAAAAGAGCGTTTAACTTGCCTTGAAAACTTGCGCCATCTCGATTATGATCTTGGTTCAGGTATTATTGCAGGTCTTCCAAATGATACAGAAAAAACCCTAAATATTTCTTGTGAAAAACTTGCAGCACTTGAACTAGATATGATTTCAATAAGTCCTTTCACTGCACATAAAGATAGCCCATTAGCAAAGCATGAAAACTTTGATGCAAATTCTACTATTAATATTATGGCTCTTATGCGCTGTTTAAGTCCCAAAGCCCACATACCAGTAACTAGTGCACTAAGTTTACATGGCGAGCACATAAGGCTTGAAGCCTTAAAATATGGAAATGTCATAATGCCATCTTTGACACCAGAAAACTTTCGTACGAATTATGCAATCTATGATGGTAAAAATGATCAAGTACTTAGCCCTGTTGCTCGTGCAAAAGATATAGAAAAAAGCTTAATTACAAACGGTTATGTGCTTGGATCAGGATATGGGCAAGCCTATAGGAGGTTAAAATGAAAGCTAGAGGATCTCGTTTAAACATTGTTCTCTTGGGTAAATGTAATACAGGTAAGTCTTCGATTTTTAACTTAATCTTAGCTCAAAAATCAGCTATTATTTCAAATGTTGCGGGCACAACAACTGATGCTTTTAAGATAGCTTTTGAACTTCCTAAAATTGGTGCAGTTGATTTTTTTGATACAGCTGGATTTGATGATGAAACAGAGCTTGGACAATTACGCAAAGCTTCAACAGAAAAAGCTCTTAAGCGTGCAAATATTGCGATTTTAATTTGCGATGAACGAGGTATTACTGAGCTTGAAAAAGAATATATTGCAAAGTTAAAATCATTAAATATCAACACTTTAATAATATTTAACAAGCAAGATATTTCAAAAACTAATGAATTTAGCAAGAAATTTTGTAAAGATCAAAAACTTAAATATATTGAAATTTCTGCAATAAGTGCCAAAAAAGAATTAATTTATGAGGCGCTTTATGAATTAAGTCCTAAAGCCAGCCAAAAGAGAATTATGAGTGACTTATTAGTCGAAAACTCAATTGTTATTTTGGTAACACCAATTGATGACTCTGCACCTGTCGGCAGATTGATTTTACCTCAAGTTCAAAGCTTACGGGAATTACTTGATTTCCACCACATTACAATAGTTGTGCAAACTGAAGAATTACAACAATGCCTAGATGCTTTAAAGAATAAGCCAGATTTGATTGTATGCGACTCTCAAGCAGTTAATTTAGTAAATGAAATAATAACGGACGATATTAAGCTAACGACCTTTTCAATACTTTTTTCACGTTTAAAGGGCGAGCTTGAAGATTTTATCAAAGGTTCTGAGCATTTAGAACAACTTAAAAATAACGATAAGATACTTGTGGCCGAGGCATGCTTGCATAATCCTGAACATGATGATATAGCAAGAATCAAAATACCTAAATTAATTAAGGCATATACAAAAAAAGATTTTGATTATACATTTTGTGCTGGCACTGATTTTCCAGAAGACGTGAGTAGTTTTGCTTTAATTATTCACTGTGGTGCATGTATGTTGACTAGCAATGAAATGATGTATAGGCAACGTTTAGCAAAAAGTCAAAACACGAGTATTACAAATTTTGGTATGGCAATTTCAAAAACACAAAATATTTTAAACCGTGTAATTAAAGATATTATAAGTAACGAACCATGAAATCACGAAATTTAGACGAGCTACAGAAAAGATTAGACTATAGGTTTAACTCACCGAAATTACTTGTTCAAGCTTTAACGCATAGCTCTTGGATTAACGAAACTAATAAAAACCAAGAACACAATGAAAGACTTGAATTTTTAGGCGATGCAGTTCTTGAACTTTGCATTTCAGACCTTTTATATGTCAAATTCACTTCATATCGAGAAGGTGAATTGACTAGAATCCGTTCAAATCTTGTTAATGCCACTTTTTTAGCTAAGCTTGCTAAAAAAATTGGTATTGTTGATTGCCTACTTTTAGGTAGAGGCGAAGAACAACAAGGTGGCAGACTACGTGAAAACCTTCTAGCTGATGCCTTTGAAGCCATCATTGGAGCTGTTTATATTGACAGTGATTTCGCTCAAACTAGTAAAGTAATAAAAAAAATTTTTAATTATCACATTGCTGATTCTCTTATCCAAGAAAAAGAAAAGGATTTCAAAACTCGCTTGCAAGAAGAAGTCCAACGAAAATTTAAAAAACTTCCAGCATATAGTTTAGTATCTAACAGCGGTCCTGAGCACGCTAAAACTTTTACAGTGCGACTAGATTTGCCTGATGAAACATCATATCTTGCCTCTGGCTCCAGTGTTAAACGAGCAGAACACGAGGCGGCAAAACTTGCCCTTGAAAAATTTAAATGAGCATTGCTTGTACTATTATAGGGACGACTTAAGCTTTTTTTTGAATTAAGCTCATAGTTGGGGAAATTTAATTCCCCAACTACGTTTGCCCCATTCGTATTAACCGACGTTTTCACTATCCACCAATAAGCTGCATTGCCATTTGTGGTAATGAGTTAGCTTGTGAAAGCATTGCCACAGCGGACTGTGATAAAATCTGGCTTCGTACGAATTCTGTCATTTCAGTTGCGACATCAACATCAGAAATTCTTGATTCAGCAGCTTGTAAGTTTTCTGCCTGAATTGTTAAATTTGTAATAGTATTTTCTAGTCTATTTTGAAGTGCACCAATGTGCGCTCTAATATTATCTTTAGAAACGATAGCAGCATTTAAAGCATCTAATGCTTGCTGAGCGTTTTGTTGTGTTGAAATGTTGTGACCAGGATCGTTAGGATCTGACTGGTTACCAACACCAAGTGCTGATGCAGTAGCGTTACCAATTCTTACGTAGTAGTAATCTTCTGCTGATGAGTTACCTACACCAAAGTGAACTTTTAAAGCACCTGTTGAGTTTAAGCCAGAACCATCATGGTCGCCTGATAATGAACCGTCTAAAAGTTTAATACCGTTAAAGTCGGTCGCATTAGCGATACGTGTGATTTCTGAAGCCATAGCTTGGTACTCAGAGTCAATGATAAGTCTTTGAGTTGAGTTATAAGTACCGGTTGCTGCTTGCTCTGCTAATTCTTTCATACGAATAAGCTTTTCATCGATAACGCCTAAAGCGCCGTCAGCTGTTTGAATCATAGAAATAGCATCGTTAGCGTTACGAATACCTTGTGACATTGTTGCAATATCAGCACGCATAAGTTCGCGAATTGCTAAGCCTGCAGCATCGTCAGCTGATGAGTTAATTCTTAAACCTGAAGACAAGCGTTCAGTTGACGTAGCCAATTCTCCATAAGCAGAATTTAAGTGTCTAGCCGCATTCGCAGCCATCATATTGTTATTAATTACTAATGACATGGGACAAACCTCCTTGAATTTCTTGATTGAGAATAAGCAAACATGATGCCAAAGTTTAAAAATTCAATTATTTATGTATGTTATAAAAATAAAATCTCTAGAAGTGCAATTTTTTCCGCTCAAAATCAAAGTTTGTAGTTGATAAAAACAGGGAAAAAATTGTATACTGTCTTTATGGAAAATAAGCCAAACTTAATAATTGAATTAAAACGCATGGGGGATCTTGTTTTAAGCTTTCCTCTCATGTCTATTTTGCAAGTTTTAGACAAAAATCATAATGTTTACGTTATGGCACATGAACATTTTTTCAAAGAACTTGTACCAATTGCACCAAATGTAACTTTTTTTAGCCCTTCAATGTTTGAAAACTTGTCATATGTTCCATATAATAAAGTAGTAAATTTAAGCAGTGATGATTTATCAAACAAGTTAATTAGTAAAGCCCGTGCAACACAGAAAATTGGGCTTGCCTATGATGAAAATAAAAATCTTAGGATAAATGGTAATTGGGCGTTATATAAGGCTTCGCTGACTAATAATAGTAGGCATAACCGCTTTCATTTCTCTGACTTAGCTTATTTAGATTGCCTAGGCATGCAAAAAATTCCTAAAATTGCCTACCCTCAAAAATCAAATAAAAATGGTAAAATTGGAATATTTATTGGCGCAAGTAATGAAAATAAACGACCAAGTCCTGAATTTTGGATCGAGCTTATAAAGCTTTTGCAAAAAAAGTCACTCTACCCTGTACTTCTTGGCGGTAAACAAGACCTTGCTTTGAGCTATCAAGTCACAAGCAAAGTAGACATACCAAACATGGTTGGGCGCTTTACTTTGCGTGAATTAGTTGATTTTGTTTCAAATTTAGAGCTTTTTATTACACCTGACACTGGTCCAATGCATGTAAGCTCTTGGTCTGGAGTACAGTGTTTAAATCTATCAATGGGACCTGTAAATGCATGGGAAACAGCACCAGCTAGCCCAAATCACTATATTTTGCGTCCAAATTCTAGCTGTGTATCTTGCTGGAACTGCTCAAGAATAGCAGATAACGTACCACATTGTCATAGTTTTTTTGAACCAAAACGCATAGCAAGCTTAGTAGTATCAATTATAAATAAAAAAACTAAACCACGTATAAAAAATCTTGATTTAATGCTAACAGCTAGAGATGATAGAAATTTATTTGCCTTAAACCATGTTCACGAAAATGAAATAACCCAACGAGAAAAAATTTCTATTTTTTGGCAGGAAGTTTTTCTATCTATCCATAATCATAATGAAAGTAGACTACATGAGGCAATTTCTGCCCTTAAAAATCATCATAAAATTCTTTTACAGCTAATTCGTTTATTGACAAACTTACAAGTTTCGATAAATTTGCCTAACAAAAGTTTTAAGCATGATTTTTGGCAAGATTTTCCACCATTAATAACTCAGCTGTCAAGCTACTTGCAACTTCTTCTAGAAAATGAGGATTTTAGCCAAGAGTCAAAGCAAAAAGCAAATGATATTATTAATTGTTTAATAAAAGAAATTGCTCAATAAAGCTTGCGCCTAACTTATTTTATCATTATATTTCAATATGGTAAAACAAACAGGAAATTTTTTCCTATTGATTGCTTTTATTTTGAAGCAGATTTTTGTATTAAACATACTTAAGGAACTTTTATGATCTTCCCTTTTGCAGCATTTGTGAATGCTATTGCAATTATGGCTGGAACACTTTTAGGTGTTTCTTTTGGCGCTCACTTACCAGAAAAAGTTCGAGCAATTGTTTTTCAAGGACTTGGTCTTTGCGTTACTGTTATTGGCCTTAGCATGGCTTTAAAGGTTCAATATCCATTAATCTTGATTTTTAGCATTTTAATCGGCTCTATTATTGGTCAACTTCTTAATATCGAAGAATGGCTTATGAAAGGCGGAGATGCTATAAAAAAAAGATTTCGTTCTAAAAATCCTCTATTTACCGATGGCTTAGTTAATGCGTCTGTTTTATTCTGCATAGGAGCTATGGCAATTTTAGGCTCTTTTGACGAAGGTCTTCGTGGCGATCGCAGTATTACTTATGCTAAATCAATCTTAGATGCCTTTGCTGCAATGGCGCTTGCTTCTGTTTACGGCATTGGTGTTATTTTTTCCGCTCTTGCAGTTTTTATTTACCAAGGCACTTTAACGGTTTTTGCCTCAAGCTTACAACACCTTTTGACAGAGCCGATTATGAATGAATTAACGGCTACTGGTGGTGTTTTAATTTTAGGAATTGGTATAAACTTGCTTGAAATTAAGCAAATTCCGCTTTCTAATATGGTATTATCATTGTTTTTATCTGTAATTTTTTCAAGTATTTTTATATAAATTATTTTTAACAATTATAATTTAGCTAAAAAGCGTGACTTTGCAGAATTAAGACTTATTAATATAGTACTGTAAATCATAGAAGGTTATAAAAAATGTCCAAAAAATATATTAGTATTGAAGGAGCAAAGCAACACAACTTAAAGAATATTGATGTTAATATTCCACGTGATGAGCTTGTTGTTATTTGTGGTCCTTCTGGTTCTGGCAAGTCTAGTTTAGCATTTGATATTGTTTATGCAGAGGGTCAAAGGCGTTATGTTGAATCGCTTTCTGCCTATGCTAGACAATTTTTGCCAAAAATGGATAAGCCACTTGTTGAAAAAATCGAAGGTCTTTCGCCTGCTATCTCACTTGAGCAGCAAGTAATGGCAAAAAACCCTCGCTCTACTGTTGGTACTGTTACTGAAATTTACGATTTTTTGCGTGTTTTTTATGCAAGACTTGGTAAATCTTATTGCCCAAAATGTGGTAAAGCTATCGAAGCCAGAGCGGCTGATGAAATAATTGATGATATTTTATTTATGGGAACTGACGAAGGGCGAAGAATTATCTTACTTGCGCCAATTGTTGAGTTGCAAAAAGGTACCCATGTTGATCGCTTAAAGAAATTAAAGGCTGAAGGCTTTGTCAGAGTTCGTATCAACGGTGAGATCTATAATATTGACGAAGCTCCAAGTCTTGATAAAAATAAAAAACATAGCCTAGATTTAGTCGTTGACCGCCTAGTTATAAAAAAAGAACAAACGACTGAAAGCCGTGGTCGTATTTCAGATTCTGTTGAGCTTGCTTTGCGCTACGGTGAAAATCGCATTATTGTCAATGAGCCTAATGTTGGCGAGCAAATGCACTCTACTCAATCTGTTTGTACTAGTTGCAAAATCAGCTTACCAGTTCCTAGTCCTCAATTATTTTCTTTTAACGGGCCACAAGGGGCTTGTCCTCGGTGCGTAGGTCTTGGTTCTGTTGATTATTTTGAGCCGCTTTTAATTGCGCCAAACAAGGGACTATCACTTAATACTGGAGCTATTTTGCCATGGGCAAATCATAAAGTTTTTGCAAAGTATGAAAAGGCTTTGATAGAGCTTGGCAAAAAATACGATTTTACTATGTCTAAGCCGCTAAGTGACTTTTCCCAAAAAGCCATAGAAGTTCTTTTTTATGGTGAAAATCCAACAAAAGATGATAATATTAAAGGTCTTAGGCGAAATTGGCTTGGTGGCAGCATAGCACTCGATGCTACGGGTGATTATAACAGTAAAGAATTTGCAAGAGAAATTGAAATTGATGAGAATGCAGATAAAAATTCATGGCTAGGTATCATTCCAATACTAGAAAAAGGTATGCAATATGGTGACGCTTGGCGTGATTTATTATCAAGATATTTGCAATCAACACCATGTCCAAGCTGTCACGGTGCAAGGCTTCGCCCTGAATCATTATCAGTTAAAGTTGATAATTTGAATATTCATGAGTTTTGCTCTCTTTCAGTTGTTAATGCGCTAAGTTGGCTTAAAGAAAGAATTTTTACCGGTGGACAGGCAATTGTTGCCGAGGCATTATTAAAGGAACTTACTCACCGCCTATCATTTATGAGTAATGTTGGGCTTGATTATATTTCGCTAGCCCGTTCAATGTCGACTCTTTCTGGTGGTGAAGCACAGCGCATAAGACTTGCATCTCAACTTGGCTCAGGTCTTGTTGGTGTAACTTATGTTCTTGATGAACCGTCAATTGGACTTCACCCTCGTGATAACGAAAGACTAATCAATACTTTACGCTCACTTCAAAGCCGTGGAAATACTGTTTTAGTTGTCGAGCATGATGAAGCAACGATTAAAGAAGCAGATCACGTCATTGAGCTTGGACCGGGCTCTGGATTGCAAGGTGGCGAACTTATTTTTAGTGGGCAAGTAGAAGATTTACTTAAGCATGAAGATTCTTTAACTGCAAAATATTTGCGTGGTGACTTAAAAGCTCCACGTCAAAAAGAACGTCGTAAGCCTCGTTCATGGCTAAATATTAATGGAATCACTACTAACAATTTAAAAAATATCAATGCCAAATTTCCACTTGGAGTATTAACCTGTGTAACTGGAGTTTCTGGCTCTGGTAAAAGTTCCTTGGTTGTTGATACCTTATACAAACACTTAGCTCTTTCACAAGGTATACGTGTTGACCAACCAGGCATTATTAAAAAAATGATTTGCCCAGAAGAGATCACTAAAATTGTAGCCATTGATCAAGCTCCAATTGGTAGAACTCCTCGCTCAAATCCAGCTACTTACACCAAAGTATTTGATGAAATTCGTAATATTTTTGCTAGCACTCAAGATGCTAGAAAAAAAGGATACAATGCTGGACGCTTTAGCTTCAATGTAAAGGGTGGTCGCTGTGAAACTTGCGGAGGTGACGGACAAATTAGAGTTGAAATGCACTTTTTGCCTGATATTTTCGTAACTTGCGATACATGTAAAGGCAGAAGATATAACCGAGAAACTCTTGAAGTGCGCTACAAAGGTCTAAATATTGCCGATGTGCTTGAACTTCCAGTCAATGAAGCAAGGGAATTTTTTACAAATTACCCTGTTTTAGAACGCAGATTTGAAATACTTGAAGATGTTGGGCTTGATTATTTGCGCCTTGGGCAAGCCGCAACAACACTTTCTGGTGGTGAAGCACAACGCATTAAAATATCACGAGAACTTGGAAAGCGTTCCCTACCTGGTACTATATACATTCTAGATGAGCCAACTACAGGCTTGCATATGCACGAAGTTGGAAAATTAATTCTTGTACTGCATAAATTAGTAGAAAAAGGTGCAAGTGTTATTTTGATTGAACATAATACTGATGTCATTATGGCTTCTGACTACGTAATCGACCTTGGACCTGGTGGTGGCGAACATGGTGGTCAAATCGTTGCCGAAGGCACCCCTGAACAAATTATTAAAAACAAAAAATCCGTCACAGGTAGTTTTTTAGTTTAGTTTATTTCTGGGGAAGGTAAAAACCTATTTTTTATTTTTTGGAGGGAAGAACCTTTTTGTCTACAAAA
>CAYJPK010000024.1:0-28883 GCA_964372035.1 uncultured Desulfovibrionaceae bacterium
TGTAACTATTAATTTTTTTATTACAACATGTTAACATGTTTTTCATCATCGACTATATAAACTATGTAAACTAGGGCAACCTTGTGAAAACGCTTGGTTGAGGTGGCTTTGGTTTTTTATTATCTTCTAATAAAGCCTCTATTTCATCTGTTCGTGGAATAGTTCCAGATCCTGCGGCTAATACTTCATTATTTTCAGCTAATAATAAACGCATATTAAATCTAATGCTTTCATCGGTAACAGTATAAGTTCCAGCTAAAACTGCCACTGATTTAACATCACGAGATGCGAGCTTCGATAGGTTACGAGTTAAAACAAACTCACCCTTACGTTGTTGAATTACAATTTCTTTTGATTTACGTAGTTCATTAACTCTATAGCCCATTTCAACCATATTTCGCATAATTTCTTCGCTAAACTGCCTTGCGAGTGAATTTGTAAGCTCAAAATCATTCACATCAACAGCAACTGTTGAAATGATAAGAACTTCAGAGCGCTCTGCCCTATCTTCCAATCGTTTCAATATTTGCTTATCAAATTGATCAGTAACATCTTCAGCCGCATCAGGAACAGTTCCAGCTATTGCATAAAAAGGCACCGCTGCCAAAAGAAGTAAGCTTATAAGTAATTTTTTCATAATGTGCCTCATTAGCGCATGGCTTGAATTTGTCTATCTAATGCAATAATTTCTTGTTTAAGAGCTTCTTGGCTTGTATAGGTTCTAGCATCAGCAAGAGCTAAAGCATAATATTGCCTTGCAAGCTCAAACCTACCTTGAGCCTGATAGTCACGAGCAATTGACCAGTTGCTTAAAGTTGAGCCTGTTTCTGGTGAAAAAGCGTAATTTGAACAAGAAAGGCTAAATAAAGCCAACAATATAACAAGTATGTAGTTTATAAGTTTCATAATTTGACCTCAGAGAATCTTAAACAGCTATCGAACTAGTTTAGTTCCCACAGTTTTAAATAATGGCTGTTTTGACATATTTGTAATTAATTTATTCATAGGGATAACGATTTGACCTGTACGAAGTACTGCTCCGTCAGATGGTCGAACAAGTCTTGCATTAACATAAACAGCGGCATTATTTTTTTGATAAGTTCCAACTAAAACAGCAGCCCACTTTTGATTATAAGGTAAATTTGGGAGCGAGCGTGTAAGTAGTAATTCTCCAACGTTTGGCGTTAAGTCAATTCTTGAATTTAAGCGATATTCACGAATAGGAAAGTCACGCTGATTAAACTCATGAAACATAGCTTCGCTGAGGTATCTACCTAGTTGCGAACTAACATTAAAGTCATCTAAGTTAACAAAGGTTGTTGGGACTGCCATAATGCCACGTAAAATAGAATTATTACGAGTATCAAGAAGTTGCGCTGCAAGTTCACGAGCTTTAAGTTTTAATTCATAAGCTTCTTCTAAGTCTGGATTAGGTGCTTTTCTATCAGCTCCCTTAATCAAATAAACGCCACCTTGATCATTTGGAACATATAGCCCTGTTCCAATTTCATTAACTTGTGCAAAATCTTCGTCCTTTGAATCAACATCAAGCGGAGCACCGAGCATTGTCCTTTGCTGACTTGTTTCAATATAACTAGTGCAAGCACCTAAAATAGCGCACATAACTGTTATGAGTAATAATTTATATTTCATGAGAATAATCTCCTTGCTTATATCGCTTATAATTATAATCGGCAAAGTAATAAAAAACTTAAGACTTAAATAATTTTCACAATAAAAATGTCTAAGCTTGACCTAAAATAATCCTCATTTTAGACTTCTAAAAATAAGAATTATATTGAAATATAGCTTCAAATTTTCTTTACTTAATATATTTTTTACCTTATTAATTTTCTAGCAAAATGTATATTTTTGAAATTTTATTTTAAGTGAATTCTGAAATATGTTTATATAATAGCATAAAGCTCTTTAAAATACAATTTAAATATTAATAAATTATCTATAGAAGGTTTTATCATGGAAAAGAAAGATCTTGTTGTTGCAGTTGTAGGTGCAACAGGTGCTGTTGGTAGAGAAATGCTTGATACACTTTATAATCGTGCATTTGCAGCAAGCAAAATTATCCCTTTAGCATCAGCTAGGTCAAAAGGAATGGCTGTTGAATATGGTGATGGTGAATTAATTGTTGAAGAATTAACAGAAAATTCTTTTGAAGGCTGCGACATTGCTTTATTTTCTGCAGGTGGGTCAACTTCAGAAAAATTTGCTCCTCATGCTGTTGCAGCTGGTTGTGTTGTTATTGACAATTCTAGTGCATGGCGCATGGATAAGCGTTGTCCGCTTGTTGTGCCAGAAGTTAATGCATATGCTTTAGAAGACCATAATGGTATTATAGCTAACCCTAACTGTTCAACAATTCAAATGCTTGTTGCTTTAAAGCCATTGCATGACATTGCAAAGATTAAGCGTATTGTTGTTTCCACTTATCAAGCAGTTTCTGGAACTGGTCAAAAAGCGATTACTGAGCTTGAAACTCAAGTTAGACAAATGTTCAATGGTATTGAGCCAGAAGTAGAAGTTTATCCGCACCGTATTGCTTTTAACTGTCTGCCACATATTGATGTTTTTCTAGATAATGATTACACTAAAGAAGAAATGAAAATGGTTCATGAAACCATGAAAATTTTGGATCCAAATATTAAGGTAACAGCAACTTGTGTTCGCGTACCTGTATTTTATAGTCATTCTGAGTCTGTAAACATTGAAACTGAGAAAAAATTAACAGCAAAAGAAGCAAGAGTAATTTTAAGTCAGGCAGATGGTGTTCAACTTGTTGATAATCCAGGTCAAAAAATGTATCCAATGGCAATAGATGCTGCGAGTGAAGATGCTGTTTTTGTTGGTCGTATTCGTGAAGATGAAACAATTGATAATGGCTTAAACTTATGGATTGTTTCTGATAATATTCGTAAAGGCGCTGCTCTTAACGCTATTCAAATCGCAGAATATATGGTTGAAAACGACTTACTTGAAATCAAAAATCCTAAACTTTTCTTATAGGCAAATAATTGATACCAATATTAAATTCAAGTGATTGGCTTGCCAAAATACTTAAATTAAATGAGGGCAAGAATAATCCGCTACTTGCTTTTTATGACCATAGAGTCAAAGCAATAACAACGGATTATTCTTGCTTGTCTATTCCTTTGGACGATCATTTAGTACATCGTGGTGATGGAGTTTTTGAAAATATAAAATTCATAAATCGCATGATTGTAAATTTAGATGCTCATTTAGATAGACTTGAAAATTCTGCTAAAGCTATTTTTCTTAAGTTGCCATGTTCTAAAGCTGAAATTAAAGAGATTATTCTTCAAGTAGCCAAGGCTAGTGCTGACGTTCGTGGTCATAATAGCGGACTTTTAAGAGTGATTGTTGGGCGTGGAGCTGGTGGTTTTGATATTGACCCTAAAGAATGTGAAAGCGCAAGCTTGTATATTGTTGCTCACAAAGCTGTTACAATAGCCGATGAAAAATATAAAACTGGCTTAAAAGCAGCTAAAAGTTCTGTTCCTGTTCGTAGCAAGGACCAGGCTAGTATTAAGAGTGTGAATTATTTGCATAGTGTTTTAATGTGTATTGAAGCTACTGATAAGAATGTAGATTTAACTTTTTCTTTTGATCATGACAATTTTCTTGCTGAAGCTGCTATAGCAAATGTATGTATTATTGATAAAGACAATAATTTAATTGTCCCAGACTCAAAAAATATATTAATGGGAACTACAGTTAAGCGCGCTATGGAATTTGCAAAAACTTTTATAAAGGTTTATAATAAATCTATTACTGAGCAAGATATTTTTAATGCAAAAGAAGTTTTAGTTCTTGGGACTGTGCATGAATGTATTAGTGTGGTTGAATATGAAGGGCAAAAAATTGGAAACGGTTTGCCTGGCAATAATTCAATTATAATTCGTAAAAAATTACAAGAACAATCTGAATTAAAAGGTATCACCTTTTAAGCGAGGCTATTATGCGCATATTTTTATTTGATTTTGGCTCTGAACTTCGTGGCGGGCAACGTCAAGTTCTGTATTTAGCTAAGGCTTTACAGAAACTTGCAAATGATGATGAAAATAGCACCGTGCATGTTGCATGTTTAAAAAATTCTCCTTTACATAAGGAAATCTTAAACAATGAAATTCCTCATATTGCTCTCTCATCAATCTATAGTCCAGTAAGCACTTTAAAATTAAAATTTGCACTTAAGAAATATCAAACACAAATTATTCATACTAACGATGCTAAGTCTGCAACTGTTGGTTCTTGGCTTAAATCAATGGATAATAATATTAAACTAATCCATTCAAGACGTGTTTCATATCCTCTTAAAAAAGGCATGCGTGCTCAAAAATATTTTAAAGCTGATGCAATTATAGGTGTTAGTCAAGAAATTTCTAACTCTCTCGTTGCTAGCGGAATTGATGCGCAAAAAGCCGTTACAATTCACTCTGGCATTGAGCCAAGTCGTTATACTAAAAAAATTGAACGCAATGATAATCGTTTTGTTTTTGGTGCTATTGGTGCACTTACTAGTCAAAAGGGTTTTAACGTGCTCATTAGTGCTATGAGCTCTTTAAGTGAAATGGTTGATGTAAAAGACTGGGAAGTTCGTATTGTTGGGTCTGGCCCACTTTTTAATGATTTATTGGAGCAAGCAAGACAGTTAAAATGCGATCATAAATTGGCATTATTAGGCTATCAGGACAGTACTAAAATGTTACCATACTTTGACGCTATGATTGTACCTTCACTTGATGGCGAAGGTAGTAGTGGCGCAATTAAAGAAGCTTGGGCAACGCAAATTCCTGTTGTATGCTCTAATTTAGAATCTAATGAAGAATTAGTTATAAACAAAGTTAATGGTTTAATTTGTATTAAAAACAATCCATTATCGCTTGGAACCTCAATGTATCAACTTGCACAAAACGATGAGCTTCGCACAACTTTAGTAAAGGGTGGCAACGAAAGCTTAAAAGAATTCACGAGTGAGTGCATGGTTACAAAAACCATTGATTTGTATAGAAAATTATTAGCATAAATTATTTATGGAGGCAAAAAATGGCTTCAATTCGTAAAAGTTTACTACAGTTCACTTTTTCTGGTGCAAATATGCGTCGTTGGAATGATAAACTTCGCCCTGTTGAATTATATGAACTTGATAAACAAGCCCACAAAATGATTGTCGCTTGGCTTTTAATTGAATTAAATGCTAAAAATTTTACTCCAGAAGAAAAGCTAGACTTAAGCCAAAAAGTTATTGAACGTGGTATTTTTGATTATTTACAACGCTTAATTACAACTGATATTAAACCACCAATCTACTACAAAATTAAAGAAAAGAAAGATCAGCACGAAGAACTTAATGCATGGCTTCGAAAGCAATTAGAACCAATTTTAAGACCTTTAAATGAAGATTTTTGGCAACGCTTTATCTATTATAATAAGAATTTAGAACATAATGAAATTGCTGATAAAATATTATCAACTTCACATTATTTCGCCTCAAGTTGGGAATTTAGGTTAATTAAACCCCTAAATATTTTTGATGAAGAACGTGAAGATATTGATGCAAGCTTTACTTCAAATATCAATAAGTTTCCTGAAATTATTGGTGTTGAAGCTTTAAACGGTCAAAATCCAAATGCAATTAAGCGCTTTGCAAATTTATGTGGTCAATTGCGCTTTCAAATTCGCTGGTCTTCTACTCCTCGAAACCCTAGCACTAGTGTTTTAGGTCATATGTTTTTAGTTGCGTGCTTTGCATATTATTTTAGTTTAGTTAGTGGTGCATGTGTTGCAAGAGCTACTAACAACTTTTTTAGTGGTTTATTCCATGATTTACCTGAACTTTTAACTCGTGATATTATTTCACCTGTAAAATATTCTGTTGCTGAACTTTCTGATTTAATTAAGCAGCATGAAGAAACAGAACTTGAAAAACGAATTTTTGAACCTCTTAGAGAAGGTGGTTATCACGATATAGTTCAAAGATTGTCATATTATTTAGGTTTAGAAACTGGTTCTGAATTTTATGAATCCATTATTAAAGATGGTCAAATTTTCAAAATTAACGGTTTTGATGAATTACAAGATAAATATAATTTCAATGAATTTGACCCAAAAGATGGCACAGCCCTTAAGGTTTGTGATAAATTAACTGCTTTTATGGAAGCTTACATGTCTATCAGTAATGGTACACATAGTGGTGATTTGTATGAGGCAATGTCACGCATAAAAAATGATTTGCGTGATACTAAGGTTGGAGAAATTTCTCTTGGCACAATATTAGCGGATTTTGAATAAAATGATAGTTGGAACTGGTATTGACATAATTGAGATTTCTCGTATCAAAAATAGTCTAAATAAATTTGGTGATAAGTTTGTTAAACGCATTTTAAATGCCTATGAATATGAGCTTATGACTAAGAATGGAATTAGCCCTTCACCACAATTTATTGCTGGACGGTTTGCGACTAAAGAAGCTGCCTTTAAAGCCATTGGCACGGGGCTAAGAGATGGTATTTCTTTTCACGATATTCAAGTCATTAATGATGATTTTGGGAAGCCTATTTTGACTTATAATGGTGTTGCAAAAGAATATCTTGATAGGCTTGGTGCTACGAAATTTCATCTAAGCATTAGCCATAGTATATCTTGCGCAATAGCTCAAGTTATACTTGAAAAAGATTAGTTTTTACATATATTATCAGCTATTTATATCCTGTACTAATAGGGGGATCTATGTTTAAAGCTCTACCTACTCCTTCTGAAATGCATCTTTGGGATAGCAATGCCGTTAAGCTTGGTATTCCAGAATTTAGCTTAATGGAAAACGCCTCACGTGAAGCCCTAAAATACCTTATTGATAAATTTCATAATCTAGGAAATCTCAATATTCTTATTTTTATGGGTGCTGGTAATAATGGCGGTGATGCCGTATGCTTAGCTCGTCATTTGAATGATTTGGGTTCAAATGTTATTATTGTTCATACACGAGCTTTCGACAAGTACAAGGGAGTTACAAAAGAACATTTGGATTTGGCTTTAAAATGTAATTTAAAATTTATACCTAGTCTTGATATTCATGATAAGATATATGAAAAAGATTTTTTTGATTTTTTGAGTGCTGATATTATAATTGATGGACTCTTAGGAACAGGTTTTCGTGGTGAACTTGGTCAACATGAAAGAGATCTTATTGAGTTAATCAATACGCTCGGTAAAAAATCATTTGTACTTTCTCTTGATATTCCCTCTGGGCTTTGTGGCTTAAGTGGTAATGCTTTACCAATTGCTGTTAAAGCTAATGCATGTGTTAGCTTTGCTGCTTTAAAGCTTGGAATGGCTACGCCTAATGCAAAGCAATTTTGTGATGAATTAATTGTATGTGATATTGGTATTCCTAATATTTGTAAATCTCCCACATCTAGTCTTTTAATTACCGATAATATTTTAAGCTTGCGTTATGATAAAGCTATTAATTCTCATAAGGGAAGTCATGGGCATGTACTTGTTATATCTGGAATACAAGGACTCTTAGGAGCAAGTCGCCTAGCCGCTTTAGCTGCTATGCGCTCAGGCGCAGGACTTGTTACCATTGGTGGTAAGGCTGATACTTTGTCCAGTATATCACCTGATATTATGAGTAAAGAAATTGATTTCGAGTTTTTAAGTGAACTGGAAATTCAAAGTTTGTTTGAGGCTTATGATTCAGTTGCTGTTGGCATGGGCTTAGGGCAAAATGAATATTCGCATAGGATTTTATGCAAAATTTTAAATCTCAAACAAAGACCTCCTTTAATTATTGATGCTGATGCGCTTAAATTGCTTGCTGACAACAAAGACTTATTTTCTTTAATAAGGTATAATGATGTTTTAACTCCTCACCCTGGTGAAGCTGCTAAGCTTCTAAAAACAAGTTCAAAGCAAATTCAAGAGAATAGGCTTAGAAGCCTTGAATCATTAAAAGCATTATGCGGCTGTATTTGGGTCTTGAAAGGTGCATGCACAATGATAGGAAAAAAAACTAAGCCTAATGCTGTATGCGATATAGATGCTCCTAATCTTGCTGTAGGTGGATCAGGTGACGTTCTGGCGGGCTGTATAGCTTCCTTTGTTGCTCAAGGTTTAGATTCAATGAATGCCGCATGTCTTGCAGTGTATATGCATGCTAAAGCTGGACTTTTGTTAAGTAAAAATTATGAGCATCGTGGAAATTTACCTTCTGATATTGCTGATTATTTAGCCAAAATTTAGGAAATATTTATGACAGAAAAAGAAAAATGCGATTTGGGTTTACTATATGACGCTAATTATGATTCAGAGTTATTAGATTTGCGCTTAAAGGCTAAAGATTTATGTCATAACTTTAATCAATTGCTACCATCTAATATAATTGAACAGCAAGAAATTATAACAAAAATTATGAAAAAAATTGGCAATAATTTTGTTATAACTGCACCGTTTTGGTGTGATTATGGTCATAATATTATTATTGGAGATGATTTTTATTCTAATCATAACTTAATTATTTTAGATGCAGCAAAGGTTATTATTGGAAATAATGTTTTTATAGCTCCGAATTGCTGTATTTCGAGTGCAGGCCACCCTCTTGATTATGAGCAGCGCAATAAAGGTTTAGAATTTGCTTACCCTATAACAATTGGTGATAATGTATGGATTGGAGCTAACGTTTCTATTCTACCTGGAGTTAGTATTGGGGCTGGTTCAGTTATTGGTGCAGGTAGCGTTGTCTCAAAGAACGTACCACCAAATTGTATTGCATTTGGAACACCATGTGAGTTCGTAAGAGAAATTACAGAACATGATAAATTAAAATATCATAAAGCTCAATTCATTTAAAAAAAACCTGCAAACATTAAATTTGCAGGTTTTTATTATAATTAAAATTTAAAATTAACTTAGCAATTCTTTTGCTACTCTCACAGCATGCGCCGCATCGGTTGAATATGCATCAGCATTTATGCGCTTAGCAAAACTGTCTGTTACAACAGCTCCACCAATTATGACTTTAATATCTAAACCCTGCTCTTTTACCAAATCTACAGTGTCTTGCATTTTAATCATAGTCGTAGTCATTAATGCTGAAAGACCAATAATAGATGCTTCATGCTTTTTAGCCGCGTCAACAATATCGCATGCTTTTACATCTTTACCTAAGTCAATGACTTCAAAACCATGGTTTGAAAGCATCAAGCCAACTATATTTTTGCCTATATCATGGATATCACCCTCAACAGTTGCTAGAATGATTACAGGTTGCTTTTCTGCACCTTCCTTTGCTTCTTCTAAAAGTGGCTTTAATTTGGCAAAAGCAGTTTGCATAGTTTTAGCTGAGCGTAAAAGCTGTGGTAAGAAATATTCTCTTTTTTCGTACTTATTGCCTACTTCAGTAATTGCGGGTATTAATTTCTGGTTAACAATTTCAAACGGTTGCTCTCCATTTTCTAGGGCTTGCTCCACTAAAGCAATAATCTTATCTTGTTCACCTAAAATAACAGCATTTTCTAAATTAAGTTCTAGCTTTGCTGCATTAGCAGTCTTTTGGTTAGTTTCTGCACCAACTTGAAAATTGCTATAGTTTTCAATGAAAAAACTAGCTCCTTCATCATATCCCATTAACACATTTGCAGAAGCAATTGCCTGATTAATTCTAGCTGATGAAGGATTTGCTATACAAGCAGACAAACCAAAACCTGCGCACATTGACAGAAAATTACTGTTTATGAGCTCTCTTGCAGGCAAGCCAAATGAAATATTTGATAAACCAATTGCACAGGCTAAACCATTTTCTTTGCACCACTGGATAGTTTTTAATGCCTCATATCCAGCCTCTGGACTTGAAGCAACAGAAAGTGCTAAAACGTCAACTAACACAAGGTGACGCCCAATTCCAAGGCTTTCAGCTTGTGTTAAAATTTGCTCTATAATAGCAATACGTTGACTCGCCATAACTGGTAAATCATGCCCTTTAATAGGTAGTAAAACAAATGGGGCACCCCAGTTTTTGCATAATGGACCAAGAGTTTCAATTCTATCATGTTCACCACTTATAGAATTTACAAGTCCACTACCAGGCAAGTAAGGCAAGGCTTTTTCAATTGCAAGAGGGTTTGAAGAATCTAGAGCTAATACTTCGCTATGCCTTCCGACTAAGTTGCTTACAAGTTGAGGTAAAATAATTGTTTCATCTACCATTGGCGCACCAACATTAACGTCTAATATTTTTGCACCAGCAGCAATTTGTTCTTTTGCAAAATTAAAAGCTATGTCAAATTGCCCTGCTAATAATTCAGCTTGTAGAGCTTTTTTGCCGGTAGGATTTATGCGTTCACCAATTATTTGTATAGCTTGATTAGCACCTAACTTTACAAGGCTACTTCTTGTGGTTAAAACAATACCAGAATTAGTGTTTTGTTTAGTTGGCGGAGTGAAATTACATATAATTTTAGATAATTCATTTATATGCTTTGGGCTTGTCCCACAACAACCACCAATCATTTTTAACCCACATTCTAAAAGACTGACACATTTTTTTGCAAAGGGTTCTGGCTCTAATCTAAAAACTGTATCATTACCAACAAGCTCTGGTAAACCCGCATTTGGCTCTGCAAAAACAGGGATATAAGTTGTAGCCTGTAAACGTGCAACAACTTCGAGCATCTGTTCTGGTCCTGCACCACAATTTACACCAATTGCGTCAACACCCATGTTTGTCATTGTATGAGCAAAAATTTCAGGGCTTGAACCTGTTAAGCTCAAGCCATCTTCAAAGGTCATAGAAACAGCAATCGGTAAATCACACGCTTCACGTGTTGCCGCAACTGCTAGTCTTGCTTCTGCTAAGTCAAATTGAGTTTCAATAAAGATTAAATCAACTCCACCTGCGGCAAGAGCCCTTGCTTGTTCACGATATGCTTCATATAGTTCCATTGGCTCTACTTCGCCAAGTGGTTTTGGAAAATAGCCGCTAGGACCTATGTCGCCACCAACTAATATTTTACGATCTGAATTGTTAGCTGCTTGCTTTGCAATTTCAGCCATTTTTTTGTTAAATTCAAATACATCGATATTTTTTGGTAATTTAAAACGTGAACCACCAAAGGTACAGGTTAAAATTATGTCAGCACCAGCATCGACATAATCTTTATGGATTGCTCGTAACACATCGGGGTTTTCAAGGCAAAAATCTTCAGGGCTTTGACCTGCACTAAGTCCTCTTGCTTGCAACATTGTACCCATTGCCCCATCAATTAATAAAGGGCGGTCTTCTTTTAATAATTCGTGAAATCTTTGCATGTTTCTATTCTTTATATTTTATTTGTACTCGATTTGCCAAGGCAATCCGTATTTGTTTAAATCTTCCATAAATGGATCAGGGTCAAGTTGCTCCATATTATAAACGCCAGCGCCACTCCACTTTCCTTCACACATCATCTTTGCACCAATCATGGCTGGAACACCTGTTGTATACGAAATTGCTTGACTGCCAACTTCTTTATAGCATTCTTCATGATCACATACATTATAGATAAAAATAGTTTTTTCTTTACCATCTTTTTGACCTTGCATTAAATCACCAATGCAAGTTTTACCCTTTGTGAGTGGTCCTAGAGATGCAGGATCTGGTAATAATTTACGTAAGAATTGAATTGGTATAATTTCTTGGCCATTATAGTCTACAGGATCAATTCTTGTCATGCCTACGTTGCCTAATACTTTAAGATGATTTAGATAATTATCTGAAAAAGTCATCCAAAATCTAGCACGCTTTAAGCCTTTTAAATTTAGAACAAGTGATTCTAGTTCTTCATGATACATTAAGAAACATTTTTTTGTGCCAATGTTTGCAGGAAAATCATAATTCATAGACCATGAAAGAGGGTCAGTTTCTACCCATTCTCCACGTTCCCAGTAACGACCTTTTGCTGTAACTTCACGTATATTAATTTCTGGATTAAAATTCGTAGCAAAAGGTTGACCATGATCACCGGCATTACAGTCTATAATGTCTAAAACTTGTACTTCGTCAAGTTCATGCTTTAAGCCGTATGCTGCAAATACATTTGTAACACCAGGGTCAAATCCACTTCCTAAAAGTGCCATTAAACCAGCTTTTTTGAATTTTTCTTGATAAGCCCATTGCCACTTATATTCAAATTTTGCTTCATCAAGTGGTTCGTAGTTTGCTGTATCAAGATAGTGAACCCCTGTTTCAAGGCATGCGTCCATTATCGTTAAATCTTGATATGGTAGGGCTATGTTTAAAACCATGAATGGTTTAACTTTATTTATTAACTCAACTAATTCTGGAACATTGTCAGCATCAACTTTAGCTGTTGTAATATCTTTTCCTGTGCGAGCTTTAACGCTTTTTGCAATATCATCACATTTAGATTTAGTTCTACTAGCAAGTGTAATTTCTCCAAATACTTCTGGAACCATAGCACATTTATGTGCCACCACACTACCGACACCACCAGCACCAATAATTAAAATGTTTTTTGCCATTCGATTTCTCCTTAACTTCAATGTTCAATTTTTTTCAGTGTAATATTCTTTTGTTACAGTTTATTAACAAAATCGGTTTGAACAATTTAATTTTAATTTTATCTATCAAAAAAGCAAGAAAAAAATCATTTTTTTTGTTTTTTTATAGTGAAATTCTTGTTTTATTTTTTATAATAAAAAAGCTCTTATTTTGACTAAGAGCTTTCTAGTTAAAATTTAAATTTTTTCATCTTAATATTTTCTTACTTTACGCATTGCAACTTCTTTAGCAAGCTCAATATAGGCTTCTGCACCCTTTGATTTAATATCATAATGTAAAATTGATTTTCCATGACTTTGTGCTTCTGATAATTTTACATTTCTGCCAATAACTGTGTTTAACACATCATTTGGAAACGCTTTAGATGCTTCTTCTTTTATTTGCTTTGCTAGACTGTTTCGTCCGTCAAACATCGTAAGTACAATGCCAATTAAGCCAAGACTAGGATTTATTTTTTGCTTTACACGCTCAATTGTGCTCATTAACTTTACAATTCCCTCAAGTGCAAAGTATTCACATTGAAGAGGAACTAATAATTCTTTAGCTGCGCATAAAGCATTAATGGTTAAAAATCCAAGTGATGGAGGACAATCTAAAATTATATATTCATAATTATGAACTAAAGGTCTGAGTATTTCACCTAGATACTTCTCTGGATTGCTTTTATGTACTGATTCAATTTCAACACCAACTAGATCTGTAGTTGAAGGAATTATGTTTAAAAAAGGAATATTGGTTTTGTATACTGACTTATGACTCTGAGATGGATCAACAAATGCTGTATATAGATTACTTGACAAGGTATCAACTGAAAAACCTAGACCACTTGTAGCATTCGCCTGAGGATCACAGTCTATCAATAATACTTTCTTTTCCATTACAGCAAGAGCTGCAGCAAGATTCACTGATGTTGTAGTCTTTCCAACGCCACCCTTTTGGTTTGCAACGGCAATTATTCTTGTCATATTTCCTCTCAATGTTTCATGTGAAACAGTTGTTTGTGTATAACTTTTTTATATAAATATATTTATTAAAAGTCAAGTTAGTATTCGATTTCGTATGACAAAAAATATTTTTATAGAAATTAGCACAGTAATATACATTTTACCAAATAATTGATATAAACTTAATACTCGTTTCAGAATGAATATTTTATTGAATTTCTAAAATAACGATTACCATCTGATTTAATAAGTAGTATTAAAGTTGAATAATAATTTTTAATGATTCAAAAGTTTGAGATTTTCATTTGATCTTTTTGGGTGTATAGAATTTAATTTGTTAAATAAAAATATGAAACAAACAGCCTTTCAGTTATATCAGTAATTTTGCTCAAAGAATTTGTGTTATAGTAATTTCAGACGAAATTACTATCATTGACTGCGCTAGCAGACAGTCACTGTGAAAGCATAAGTGCTATTCTATTGCACTGTTAAGTGCTGGAGCAAGTGTGACTTTGCTTACGTTGATGGTAGTGATGTCAACTTAAAATACTATATTAGAGCATAATATTAATTTTAAATTCATGTTGTTATTTATAAATATTGATTATAGCAAAAAAATAAAGAACCCAATCATTTTATCATAATCGGGTTCTTTACGAAAAAATTATGCTTTGGCTAAAATTTCTTTGAAATATTTAATTTTGTTTTGTTTCGCAGTAGATATTTTATGCTCTAAAAAGTTTTTAAATTTCTCTGTTTCAGTAAATAAATCTTCCTCACTGCTGTTGTTTTTTATTACATAATCACACATTAACATTTTTTCGTTTTGCTCGATATGCCACTTGTCTGTCATTTCAATTTTTTCTGTATTCCAATTTCTAGTTTTTTGTAATCTTGCATGGCGTAAGGAATCTTCACATTCTATACCAATAACAGATAAATTTTCAATTTTAGGTTTATGTTTAGTTTCAAACCATAAAGGTACTTCAGCAACCAATATTTCACTTTTTTCTTCTTCAAAAAAATTATTTAAATCATGCATTACTAGAGGATGAATATATCTTTCAATTTCATTTTTCAAGTTACGTTCTTCAGACATTGCTTTTGCTAGAGCTATTTTATCTACCGCTTGACCTTCTTTAGTAAAGCGTCCTTGATAATAGTGATTTAATACCTGCCAACCAGTTGCTCCGTATTCGTAAGTTCTGTTAACAGCCTCATCTGCGCTCCAAGTTTTTACTCCTAGATCACCCATATTTCTTGTAAATTTTGATTTCCCACTACCCGCACAACCAGTTACTACAATTTTTTCATTATAGTTTCCAGTTGAAAGGCATTCAAGAAAATCATTAGGGACTTCTTGATTGAATTTCATTTCTTTACCATTTGTGGGATGAATAAAAATTAATTCATGTGCGTGAAGCATTTGCCGAGGAGCTCTTGAAGCTATTTGTGGTCCAGAGTACAGTGAATCCCCTAATAATGGAAAGCCTAATTCTGATAAGTGTACTCTAATTTGATGTGTTCGACCAGTATGAAGTTGAACATCGACTAAGCTAAAGTTTTTTTCATTGTCGTATAAAACTCTTTTCCAAGAACTATGAGCGTCACGACCATTTTTAGTCACAGCCATTTTTATTTTATTTGTTGGGTGCCTGCCGATATTAAAAAAACAATCTCCTTCTTCAGGTATTATTCCATTCACGATTGCAAAATATCTTTTATGAACATTTCTTTCAGCAAACTCATTGCTAAGTTTCAATCTAGTGATTTCGTTTTTAGCAATAATTATCAATCCGCTAGTGTCCTTATCTAGTCTATGGACAATGCCAGGTCTTAAGCCCTCTTGAAGTTTTAATTCTGGGCAAATATTAAGTACTCGCTGAACCAAGGTATTAGACATACAGCTTGGCGCTGGGTGAACTGTCAAATATGGAGATTTATTAATTACAAGCAAGTCTGAATCTTCATATACTATATCAAGCTCACCTTCCTCAGGGCTTAGTTCAGTGCATTCTTTTATAATTGTAAAAATAATTTTTTGATCTCGATTCACTTTATAAGCTGGTTCTTTACATAATACATCGTCTACAGTACATTTACCATCAATAATAAGTTTTTTAATTTTTTCACGTGAAATTTCACCATTCAAAAATTCACTTATAAGCTTATCTAATCTAGCCTTACGTTCTGTACATGAAAATTCGATTGCCTTTTCTGTGCAACCTATGTTATTATCTATTTCGTCTAGTTCTAACACGTTAACCTCTGGAGTTTTAGTATGTATACTGAAATTAAAAAGTTTTTAAATGAAAATGATACTCTTGCAAAAAGTTTTGGCATTGAAATCACAAGTATTTCCGAAAATAGTGCAACCGCAATCATGCCATATGACGAACGACATAAAAATGCTAATAATGTTTTACATGGTGCTGCAAGTTTTGCTATTGCTGATTTAGCATTTGCGGCAGTAGTTTCTGCAAACAAAATTATTACTCCAACCTTATCTGCTAACATAACTTATCCAGCTGCTGGAACAAAGGGCCCTATTACAGCACAAGCAATTGCAATAGCCAGTTCCCACAAAATTATTATGTTAGAAGTAAAAGTTTACGATGGTAATGATAACCTAGTCGCAATTTATACTGCTATAGGTTATCGCACTTCAAAAACTTTACCAATATAACATTTTTTGTTTTCTGTTATCAGGATAAGCATAATTTTTTTAAACTAAAAATATTTTTTGTTTGATATTTTATGGGTTAAAGTTTTTCATGTTTATTACATTTAGCATATTTTAAGGTTTTTAATCTAATTCAAAATAACTAATATAAATTATTACGTCGTAATAACATTATTTAATTTTTTGTAATTACTGCACCAAACAAAATATCATCGCCATATTTATCTACGTTTGTATATGTTTGTATTTCAAGCGTCGCATTTTTGTTATAATCTTTTAAAAATGTCTCAATTTGATTTTCATTTTCAGCTTTGTTCAATGTGCATGTCAGATAAACTAATCGCCCTCCTGATGCAAGTTTTTCCCATGCATCTTCAAGTATCTGCCTTTGAATTTTTGTCAAATTCTCTATGAGAGTTGATTTTTTATTTAACTTAGCGTCAGGTCTACGGGATAAAGTTCCTAAGCCACTGCACGGTACGTCAAGTAAAATCGTTTTGGGTTCAAAATCTAATTTTATGCTTTGACTCGAACCTTGGATTAGTTCGGGTATAGAAATTTTAAGTCTTTTTAACTCAGCTGTTAAACTTTTGATTCTAGATTTATTTGGATCACTAGCAACTTTAACCACAAGACCGTTTTCAATCATAGCAGTACTTTTACCGCCACGACCAGCACAAGCATCCCATACTGGGCTTGTCCATGATGAAATTTTCAAAGCTTGAAGTATATTTTGAGAACCTGCACCTTGCCACGACATAAGCCCTTGACCTATATATTTTGGAATATAAGAAGGTGTTTGACCAGGCAAAAATCTTATTCCATCATCACATGCTAAAATGCCACCATCACCAATGATTTCATTTTTTAATTCAAGATAATTATCAGTTAATTTATTCAATCTAACACATGGATATGGAGTTTTTGTTGAGGCTTCGGCATATGAGGTAGCCATTTCTAATCCATAATCGTTAATCCATAAATCAATAATCCATTGAGGAATAGAATACAATAAAGATAATTTTTGAGCCTCGTCTTTAATATCTTTAGTATAATAAGAAATCTTTTTTTGATCTTCTGGTAACCTAGCTAAATTTCTAAGAACTGCGTTTGCTAAAGAAGCAAGTTTTTGTCCTGATAATTTCTTTATTGTAACAACAGCAGAATTAATACTTGCATGATCAGGAATTTTATCTAGTAGCAAAATTTCGTAACTTGCCACAAGTAAAACCATATATATAATTTTTGGTAATGAGTCAGGAGCTTTCAAAAATTTATTTAAAATGTGTCTGAGTGATATTTCATTTCGTAAGCACCCATAAGTTAATTCAGTACATAAGGAATTATCAATTTTTGATAATCTATTTATTACAATATTATCCTGAACTATAGGAGCTAAAATTTGCTCCATAGCAGTCTGAACAGTTAAACCATTCATTTGTTCACGTTCATCATGCAATCTCAAAAGAACATAAGCGGCACGTTCTCTTGCTGTTCCAGTTTTAATAAATTTTTTCATTCAAGTAATTCCTTTTCATATAGTATGAAAATTTTTAAAAGGTAGAAAAGCAACTTTTCAAAATAAAAAATAAAAAGAGGCTTTTTAAAATAAGTAGTTTTTGCAGAATACAAAACTTTAAATTTTAATGTCCTGTAATTCCGTATTTTTTTAATTTATATTGTAATAAACTTTTTGAAAGGTTTAATAACTCAGCAGCTTTTACTTGCACAAAGTTTGAACGTACCAAAGCCCTCCTAATTAAGGCGGCTTCAATTTTTTCTAAAGTATCTGCTAAATCTAATTCAACAGGTAGTAAATCAACTGCACTTTTAAACTGTGAGTCTTCATCTCTAATTTCTGGGGGTAAATCATCCAAAGTTATAATTTCGCCTGTACCTAGAACTAAACATCTTTCTACAACATTTTGCAACTGACGAATATTGCCAGGCCATTCGTATCCAGTTAAATAGTTCAGGGCATCATTTGAAAATTGTTTCAACACAACACTGTTTTCACGTGAAACTTTTTCAGAAAAATGAGCTACAAGAGTAGATATATCTTCTCGTCTTTCTCGTAAAGGTGAGAGTTGTATGTTTATAACATTTAGGCGATAAAATAAATCTTCTCTAAAAGTCCCATCAGCAACTGCTTTAGATAAATCACGATTAGTTGCAGCAACCATTCTTATATCAACTTCAATTTCTTCTGTTCCACCGACTCTTTCGAATTTGCGTTCTTGCAATACTCTAAGTAATTTTACTTGAAGCTCAGGTGAAAGTTCACCAACTTCATCTAAGAACAAGGTCCCATTGTCAGCTTGTTCAAAACGCCCTCTTCGCATAGCTGTTGCACCTGTAAAAGAACCTCGTTCGTGACCGAATAATTCACTTTCAAGAACTCCAGGATTTAAAGCCATACAGTTAACAGTAACAAAAGCACCGCCTCGGCGTGGGGAAGCAAAATGTATAGCCTTTGCTACTAATTCTTTACCAGTACCGGATTCACCTGTAATTAATACAGTTGACTTAGTTGGTGCAGCTTGATCGACTAAAGACATTGTGTCCCTAATTGCTTTGCTTGTACCAATGATTTGATGTTTACCATATCTTTCTTCTAAGTTTTCCTGCAAAACACGGTATTTGCGCTGAGCACTAGCAAGTTTAACAGCACTTGACACGGAAAGTAAGAGCTCGTCGTTTGAAAAAGGTTTAGTTATATAGTTAAAAGCCCCGTATTTCATAGACTCAACAGCACCTTCAATTGAACCAAAAGCAGTCATTATTAGAACTGGAATATGTGGTTGAGTTTGCTTTACATGAGAAAGAATATCTTGCCCTGTAACTTTAGGCATTTTCATATCTGTTACAACAACATCTACTTCAGAATCAGATAAGAAAGTTAACGCTAACTCAGAATCGTTTAAAGCTGTTACTTTATAACCAGCGTCAGTAAGAAGAGTTTCTAACACTAAAAGGTAGTTTTTTTCATCATCAACTATAAGTATGTGAGCATCATTTTCAGTCATTTTAATCCTCAATATTATTTATGTTTATTGATGGTATAATGAAACTAACAGTTGCTCCAATACCATCGTCGTTATTTTTTAACTTTATTTGTCCATTATGACTAGCGAGAATAGTGCTTACAATTGGCAAACCTAATCCTGTTCCGTTATCTTTAGTTGTAAAAAATGGATCAAGTACACTATCAATTATTTCTGCACCAAAACCAGAACCTGAATCTTGAAAATCAAGATTAACATACCCGTTAAAGTTATGTCCATAAATTTTAATATATTTATCCTGTGCTTTTAAGTCAAATGCTTGAATCGAGTTTGAAATCACATTATAAATAGCTCTGTATAAGAGATCTTTATCTCCACTCACAAACAATTCAGAATCTAGATTTACTTGAACAATAATATTTTTATTACTTATTTCGCTTTCTAAAAATCCAACAACAAGTTCTATAGTTTTAGCTAAATCGACATTTTGCTGTTTTGGCAATCTTGGTCTAGCATAATCCAAAAAATCATTAACTGTACGGCTAAGTCGGCAACTTTCATCGTAAATTGCTGATAATATGCGTTTATCTTCAGCGCTTGATCGTTTAAGGAGTAGTTCAGAGCTTGACCTAATAATCCCGAGAGGGTTTCTAACTTCATGTGCAATACTTGAGATAACACGTCCCATGCTTGCTAATCTTTCATTTTGGTTAAGTTCAGCCTCAAGTTTACGTGTTCTAATCATTCGTTCAGATAGAATAGTTTCAGCTCTACCGATAAAAAACTGCAAGATAGCATAAAGAACAAAAGACGAGCCAACACAAGTTAAAAGGATAATCCATTGGAACCTAATGGCAGTTTCATAGTCTTTTGTAATATCTTGAGTTAATTCAAGTACTCCAAGTACAGCATCATTCTCTTCATTACTAGAGTAAGATGGGTCGGCAATTTGGAGAGGATATACAGTGTGTAATAAAAAGCTTTTATCAGGCAGATTGTATCCAAATAGAGCTTTTAAATGAGATATTTCTCCCTCAATTTCAAATAAAGGGTTGCCAGATTTAAAAACACTTTCAATTGATTCAGGAGCTTTATTTTCTTGTCCTACATCATTTTTATCAAGTGAAAAAGCAATCGTCTTAACTTGATCGTAAATTTTTAATTTATAAACATTCTGTCCTACAATAGATGCATTAACTACTTCTTCTAAACGAGTATACTGCGCTGGATGTTGAAGTGCAATTCGACCATATGCAAGGTAAGTTGGTAAAGTAAATCTACGATATATTTGCTGATTTAAATTTTCAGCGATAAACTTAGAGTATTCTTTTTGTCGACTAAGTAGAGTTTCATTAGCTGTTTGACCGATAAAAAAGGCGAGTCCAATACTTGAAACTAAAATCAAAAATAGCGATATAAAAGACAAAAAACGTGTAAGTCTAAATGGTAATTCCATTGCGTCAACTTTATTCTTCAAGGTAAGCTCCTAAAAATACAAACGTGGAACACGATTCGATATTTGTGATAAGATTTCATAGCTAATAGTTTTCGAGTTTTTAGCAAAATCCTCAGCAGTTGGGCATAGCTTACCAAAGCTTTGCTTGTCGCCAAATATAATCACTTCATCATATATTGTCACATTAGGAATATGGCTAACATCTATCATGCACATGTCCATGCAAATTGACCCTACAATTGGGGCAAGACAATTATGAATTAAGACATTTGATCCAGTAGCATCTCTTCGCAAGCCGTCAGCATAGCCAAATGGAATAACAGCAATTTTTGAGTTGTTTTTGCAGATGTGCTTACCTCCGTAAGAAATCCAACTACTAATTGGCATGTCTTTAAGAGAAATAATCTTGCTTTTGACTGTCATAGCAGGCTGAAGATCAATATTACTGTAAAAAGAGGCTAAGCTTTGACTAGGGAAATATCCATACATTCCAATACCCAAGCGAACCATATTATAGCGAGCATTTATATATGATAAAGTTGCACCCGATGAACTAGCATGAATTAGTTTAGGACAAAGCTCTAAATTTTTAAGCTGCCTAATAGAATTATCAAAAAAAGCAATTTGCGAATTTGTATAGTTGAGCTCTTTTTCTTCCAGTGTATCAGGACATGAAAAATGAGTGAACAAACCTTCCACAAAAATATTAGAATGATTTTTTAATTCTTTTAAAGCAGCAATTAAACTCTCACCATTAAAACCTAATCTGCCAAGACCAGTATCAACTTTAAGATGAATAGTTAATTTCTCATTGTCAGATATTTTTCCAAGCAAGAGCTTTAAGTAGTGCATGTCAAAAATAGTAAGGGTAATATTGTTTTTTAATACTACATCTATAAAATAAAGATCTACAAAGCCAAAAACTAAAATTGGAGCTTTAATATTAGCATTACGAAGTTCTAAAGCCTCATCTAAACTTGCAACACCAAGGTAAGAGCAGCCAGCCTCAAGTGCAGCAATAGAACATTCAACAGCTCCGTGACCATAAGCATTAGCTTTGACAACAGCCAGTGCTTTTACATCAACGTCAGTAAGAAGAGATGAAATATTTTTTTTAAGCGCACTAAGATTAATGCTCGCTTCAATTGGGCGAGATAAGGACATAAATTAAAACTCCGAAAGATATAAAACCAAAAAAAATGTTCAAATAGTGTTTGGTTAAAATAATATAAAATAAAAAAATTATGCTGTCCAATAGAAAAATTACAAAAAAGGAAAATAAATGCTTGCCTTTTGTGAAAAAAGGGTTTATGTAAGTAAGTTCTAGCATAAAGAATACCTAGTTGGAGGATGATATGTCCAAAGAATGTGCAATGTGTGGTAAAAAACCACAAGTTGGAAATTTGGTTAGCCACTCAAATATTAAAACAAAACGTCGTTTTAATCCTAATTTGCAAACAGTAAGACACCAGTTTGCAAATGGTGAAGTTCGCTCTATTAGAGTGTGCACAAGATGTATTCGCACTGGTTTAGTTACTAAGCCTGTTGTGAAAAACGTATAATTATCATTAAAATTTTAAGCATAAAAAAAGGTTGGTTTTAAAATCAACCTTTTTTTTTCATTTTATAATCCAGAAAGCTAGACTTATGCTTTTTGGATTATTTTTTTATAGGCATAAGATTTGCATAAAATACACTTGCATTATCTTAAAGAATATGACATATTTAAATTGAAACAGAAATGTTATTTTAATTAGGTATGTGAATATGGGCTTAGAACTTAGGCAACAATTAAAACTTAGTCAAAATTTAGTGATGACACCGCAATTGCAACAAGCAATCAAGCTTTTGCAGTTGTCACGTTTGGAATTACTAGAAACTGTGCAAACAGAGCTTATGGAAAATCCTTTTTTAGAAGAGGAATATGAAGAGCATTTTGTTGAAGCCGAAGAACTTCGCAAGCCTAATGATGAAGATAAAAGTTATGAGAATGAAGTAGCTAAGACAGCTGATTGGGAGGATTATCTTGGTGAATTTGCTAGCACGCCTAAGCAAATGCAGCACCGAGATTATGAAGAAGCAGAGGAAATGACTTCACTTGAAGCTAGGTATACTGCCTCCCCTAACCTTGAAAGCCATTTATTTTGGCAGCTTAGACTATCTAATTTAACAGAAGAACAAAAAGAAATTGGTGAATATATAATAGGAAATTTATCCTCTTCAGGGTATTTGCAAGCATCTTTAAGTGAGCTTGCTGCAATGGCAGAAGTTAGCCTTGAAGAAATTGAATATGTTCTAAAGAAAATTCAATTGTTTGACCCTATTGGAGTTGCATCATTAAGCCCTCAAGAATGTCTATTATTGCAAGTAAAGGCATTAGGTTATGATAGAGATGAGATATTAGTGAGTCTTATTACTAACCATTTAGAGGATTTAGAGGCAAAGAAATATAAACAAATAATGCGCAGATTAAAAATAGACATGGACGATTTGCGTGAATATTTAGATGTAATACAAGCCTTAGACCCAATGCCAGGGGCAAGTTTTGGTGAAGGCGATACGAATTATATTAGCCCTGATGTATATGTTTACTGGCATAATGAAGAATTTATAATTTTGCTTAATGAAGATGGACTGCCACATTTGCAACTAAGTAAATTATATGATAATAATATATCAAACAACTTAGATAAAGATTATTTTCTGGACAAACAGCGATCAGCTTCGTGGTTAATTAAAAGCCTATTTCAGCGTCAGCGTACTTTGCGTAGAGTGACTGAAAGCATAGTTAAATATCAACACGAGTTTTTTATACATGGTGTTGAAAAGTTAAAACCACTAATATTAAAAGATATTGCTGATGATGTTGGTATTCATGAATCAACGGTTAGTCGCATAACTACTAATAAATATGTAGCAACACCGCATGGCATGTATGAGCTTAAATTTTTCTTTAATAGTGCTTTAGAACTTGAAGATGGAAGTCAAGTGGGTTCTGAAAGTGTTAAAGCGGTGATTAAAAAGTGTGTAGCTGAAGAAGATCCAAAAGATCCTTTATCTGATGAAAGCATAAGTAAGATTTTGACTGAGCAACTAAAAGTCAATATTGCAAGGCGAACTGTTGCAAAGTATAGAATGTCACTGGATATACCGTCATCCTCGCGGCGGAAGTCGCATTTTTAAAAAGAGGTTAATTATAGAAATTTGTTTATGAAATTTGGCTAATTCTTAACTAAAGGAGTCGTTATGAACATAAGTTTTACTTTTAAGAATATCGAACCGTCTGAGCATTTACGCAAATATGCGGAGAAAAAAGTGCAAAAACTTTCTCGTTATTTTGGAAAAAAGCAGGACGGATTAGAGGCGCAAGTTGTTCTTAGTGTTGATAAGTTTAGACACCGTGTAGAGTTTCAATTACTTGGTGCAGGGCATGTAGTTTCAGCTGATGAGCAATCAGATGATATGTATGCAGCAATTGACTTAGTTACAGATAAGATTGATGCGCAGGTTAAAAAGTTTATTTCTAAAGAACGTGAAAAGCGTAGACAAGCAAAACATGGTGCAGCAATTGACATTTTCTCTTATCATGTAGTTGAAGAGGAAGGCGAAAAAACCATAGTTGGTCTTGAGCAATTTACACCAAAACCTATGTCACCAGATGAAGCTGTTTTACAGCTAGACAAGCAATCTTATGAATTTTTAGTATTCTTGAATGCAGAAAATGAAAGAATAAATGTAATTTATAAGAGAAGAAATGGCGACTATGGTTTAATTGACCCGATGTAAGCATTTTGGGCGAAAGATTTGTTCTTTCGCCTTTTTTATTTTTGCAAGAGAGTATTAAATATGACAGAGAAAAAAGATTTTCCGGTAGTATTAATACTAGGTCTTTCTGGCGCCGGTAAAAGTACAGCATTACAAGTGTTTGAAGATTTGAAATTTGTAACTGCAGACGGATTACCAATTAAAATCTTACCTGAAATGGTAAGATTATTTCGTTCAGAAGCCTTAGATGACAAACAAGGGCTAGCACTTGGAATTGAACAAATTAGACCAGGTATGGCAAATGAAGTTCTGGAAATGCTGGGCATTCTATCACAAGATAGTTTGCGCCCTATTGTATTGTTTTTGAGTGCTGACCCTGCTATAATTTTAAGGCGCTATGCAACTACAAGGCGTCCTCACCCTCTTGAAAGTCAAGACATCGGGCTTGAACAAGCCATGCTAAAAGAAGCAGATAGCTTAATTCAACTACGTGATGTTGCAGATATTCTTATTGACAGTTCAGATTTTTCAGTTCATGATTTACGTAGAGAAATTCAACACAATTGGACGAATAATAATCAAGTCTTTAGAAGTTTAAGGGTTAATCTTGTCACTTTTGGTTTTAAATATGGTGTTCCAAAAGATGCTGATATGGTGTTTGATTTACGCTTTTTACCAAATCCTTATTTTGAGCCTGAGCTTAGAGCAATGTCTGGTAAGGATAAACTAGTAGCAGATTTTGTTTTTAAAGAAAAAAGTTCAAGCGAATTCAAAGAAAGGCTTATTGATTTTATGAGATTTCTATTGCCACTTTTTGATGAAGAAGGGCGATATAGAATTACAATTGCAATTGGTTGCACAGGTGGTAAACACCGCTCTGTTGCAATGGCTGAAGCTTTAAATAAAGCATTAGGTGAATATGATTTTATTGTTACAATGGAACATAAGCATATTGGTTTAGGCTAATTTGTTTGACTTAATATAGATAAAGGTGGAAAAAGTGAAGAATTTTATATCATTTGCAGATCTTGGGAAAGAAAATTGTTTGAAAGTTTTAAAGCGTGCAAAGGAAATGAAAGATACAAGGTATTTAAGTACTCTTTTGAAAGATAAAATAATAATTTTAATTTTTGAAAAAGCTTCAACTCGAACACGTATATCATTTGAAGTTGCTATTCGTGAGCTTGGTGGTTCTACAATTTTTATGACTCCAAATGAGAGCCAATTAGGCAGATCAGAACCTTTAAAAGACACTTCAAGGGTTTTATCTCGTTATGCTCATGGTTTAGTTGTGCGAACCTTTGGACAAGAAAAAATTGATGAATTAATAGAATACGGTTCAATACCTGTTGTAAATGCACTTACAGACCAAGGTCACCCATGCCAAGTTATGGCAGATGTGTTAACAATCTATGAGCGCAATGAAAACTTAAGCGAAATTAAAGTTGCTTGGGTTGGTGATGGAAATAATATGGCTAATTCATGGATTGAGGCAAGCCAATATTTCGGATTTGAGCTTAGCTTAGCATGTCCTAAAGGTTTTGAGCCGGATATGAATCTATTTGAAAAAGCTAAAGCAAATGGCGCAAGGCTAACTCTCACTGATGACCCTCAGGAAGCTGTCAAAGGTGCGCATTTCGTGAATACTGATGTTTGGGCATCAATGGGACAAGAGGAAGAGCAAAAAGCCAGAGAAAAGGCTTTTGAAGGCTATTGTGTCGATAGCTCCTTGATGTCAAATGCGGCTGAAAATGCATATTTTATGCATTGCTTACCAGCTCATAGAGGTGAAGAAGTTTCAGAAGAAATTTTTGAAAGTCCACAATCAATTGTTTGGGATGAAGCTGAAAATCGCTTGCATGCGCAAAAAGCAATTTTAGAGTGGATATTTGATGAATAAAATCCTTGTCATTTGTGCAAGCCAAAGACATGGAAATTCTTTTAAGGCAACGAATTTACTTTATGATGAATTTGTTGCCTTAAATAAAGAATGTGAAAAAGTTTTTTTACATAATTATAATATATTACCCTGCTCTGGCTGTGGAGTTTGTGAAGACAAATCCTATAGATGTAGCATTAAAGACGATGCAGATACTTTATTTAATAAAATATTTACAGCCTCAAACATAATCTTTATCTCTCCAATTTATTTTTATGCTTTACCTGCCAATTTAAAAGCTCTAGTAGATAGAAGTCAAAAATTTTATCATAAACCACCAAAAAATAATATTAAAGTACATAGTATTTTGATAGCTGGTCGTAAGAAAGGTGATAATTTGTTCGTAGGTGCTAGCCATAGTTTAAAATTATTTTGTAATGCTTTAGGTTCTAAGTTAGAAAGTGAATTAAACTTACTAGGTTTAGATGAAAAAGATGCTTTAAACTCAGACAAAAAAGCGATGGCAAATATCGTTGCTTATGCTAAAAAAATATCTTGAAATTATTGGACTTAATGAGCGACGGTGCTTAGTGTGCTCAAAGATTTTTAACTTTGAAACTCAAAGTTTGATATGTCAAGAATGTGAGCAAGAACTTGAATATTCATTGCGATACAATCAGAATTTTATTACAATATATCATGATGTTATATGGAATAGGCTTTTTGTTATTGGCTTACATGATAAAGTTTTAAGGCGATTACTTTTAAGAGCAAAATACCATAATGATTTGAAGGCTTGCAAGTTTTTAGGGCAACTGTTGGCAAAATCAATTAAAAATAATTTTGAAGAAAATTTTGATTATATTATTCCAATGCCACTTCACACAAAGCGCCTTAGACATAGAGGCTATAATCAATGCATTGAGATTGCAGCGCTTGCAGCAAAAGAATTAAATATACCAATTAGCTTAGACATTGAACGAACAGAGCACACAGTCGCACAAACAAGTTTAAAGGCAAAAGAAAGAGTTGAAAATATAAAAGATATTTTTGTTGCTAAAAAATCTTATGCAGGAAAAAACGTGCTACTTTTTGACGACACTGTCACTACAGGCACAAGCCTGCACAGATTAGCGACAAGTATAATTGATGCAAAAAGCATAAATGCTATTGCCATAAGCTCAACAATGCTTACTTAATTGCAAAGAGCACTAAACACTATTTAAAAAATTAATGTTTTTTTAAAATAAAATCTAAATATTTTAGCATCTTATTTTATTTTGCTTTTACTTGCTATTGCCAATCTTTATATTATGTTATATATTTTTTTTAAATGCTATGCTTTTAAAATATAAAATAACAAGATAATATTTTTAATTATAAATGAATATGTATTTAGATACATGAGGAAAAAGAATGCAAGAAGAATGTAAAAATCGTGTACTTATTGTAGATGATGCTAGTGAAAATATTCGTATTTTAGCAGAATCTCTTAAATCTGACTATACAATTATGTTTGCTCGTGATGGGCAGAATGCATTGCGCCTTGCAAACGCCGAGCCACAACCTGACATCATTTTACTTGACGTTATCATGCCTGGTTTGAATGGCTATGATGTTTGTAAAGCTTTAAAAGATAATGACCGCACTCATAATATCCCAATTATTTTTATTAGTTCACAGTCAGAAACTAAAGACGAGGAAGTAGGTCTTGAGCTTGGTGCAGTGGACTATATTAGTAAACCTTTTAGGGCTCCACTAGTTAAAAGGCGTGTTGCTAACCAATTAGAACTTAAAGTTCACCGTGATCAATTAGATGAATTAGTTGTTGAACGCACTGCTGAACTGAACTTAACAAAAGAAATAACTATTGAAGCTATGGCAACTCTAGCAGAATGGCGAGATCCTGAAACAGGTGCTCACATTAAGCGTACTCAAAACTATATTAAAGCCTTGGCTGAACATATGGCTAAAAGTGAAAAATATGCCAAAGAGTTAGATGAAGATACAATCAACCTGTTATACCTTTCAGCTCCGCTTCATGATATTGGTAAAGTTAGTATCCCTGACTCAATATTATTAAAACCTGGTCAGTTGACAGATGAAGAATTTGAGGAAATGAAAACTCACACTACTCGTGGGCGTGATGCTTTAGCTTCTGCTCAAAGTAAACTTGGTGAAAACTCTTTCCTACGCCTTGCGAGTGAAGTTGCTTTTGGTCACCATGAGCGTTGGGACGGAAAAGGCTATCCACAAGGTATTGCAGGTGAAGATATTCCTCTTTCGGCTCGCTTAATGTCAATTGTTGATATGTATGATGCTTTAACAAGTAAACGTGTTTATAAAGACGCTTTTTCTCATGAAAAGGCGAAAGAAATTATTCTAGAAAGTGATGGAACTCGTTTTGAGCCAGAAGTAGTAAAGGCTTTCTTTGACATTGAAGGTGAAGTGCAGGCTATTGCACAACAATATGCTGATAGCGATATGCTCCACCACTAATCAGTCGGTACTGAAAAAGTCATTTTTAATGCCTTTTTCTAAAGGCACGCCCACTCC
>CAYJPK010000025.1:0-26810 GCA_964372035.1 uncultured Desulfovibrionaceae bacterium
TATTTGTTTATTGTAACTATTAATTTTTTTTATTACAACATGTTAACATGTTTTTAATCATCGACTAAATAAACTATAAGAAATAAAGTCCTAAGCACACAATTGCACCAGACCAGAATAAGGTAACTACGCAATATCCCATAATATCTCTAACACCAAGCTTTGCAATGCCTAACATTGGCAGAGCCCAGAACGGTTGAATCATATTTGTCCAAGAGTCACCATAAGCAACAGCCATAGCAACTTTTGCAGGATCAACACCTAAAGAAATAGCTGCTGGAATGTTAATTGGACCTTGGATTACCCATTGTCCGCCACCAGATGGAACGAATACGTTAATCAAGCCAGCTGACAAGAAGCTGTATAGAGGTAGGGTTTCAGGTGTAGAAATAGCGATGAAGCCATTAGCAATAACAGCAGCTAAGCCAGTATGAACCATGATACCTTGAATACCGGCATAAAGCGGGAATTGAACAGCAATACCGGCAGCACCCTTGATAGCTTCGTTCATAGCACGTACAAAATTAATAGGAGTTTTATGTAGTAAAACACCGATAAAGAAGAAGGTCATATTAATAATATTCAGATTAAGTACAAAGCCCTTAGTTGCAAAATGCCATACTAAATAAGTAACTCCAAGACCACCTAAAAGCATTGATATTAAAGTGCAGTTTTCAAGGCGTTGAGCAGGAGTCATGTCTTCTTTCTTTAACTCAATTTCTTCTGGCTCTTCTAAAATCGCAGGGTCAACACGAACAATATTCTCTTTTGATGGAGTCATGAATATAAAAAGAATTGGTAATGTTAAAACAATAATACCTGTAATTGTAATGTTTGCAGAAGAAAATATTGTTTGGGTTACAGGGATAAGTGGGTCAAGTCCATTTTCGATAAAGAATTTTTCAAGTTGATGACCGCTCGTTGCAACTGCTAAAGGAACAGAACCTGAAAGCCCGTGGTGCCACACAACATAGCCAGAATAGCCAGCAGCAACTGTGAAAGCATAGTCAAGATCCTTAATGCGTCTAGCAAGTTCACGAGCAACTAAGGCACTAACAACAAGACCAAATCCCCAGTTAATTAAGCTTGCTACAGCCATAACAACAACTGAAAACATTGCTGCTTGAGTTGCGTTTTGTGGAATACCAGCTAAGAGGTATAGGAACCTTTTAACAGGTTTACTGCTTGCCATGGTGTGCCCACAAATAAGAACAAGAAGCATCTGCATAGAAAATGCAAGTAGACCCCACATTCCACTGCCCCAAGATTCAAGAACCTTAATGAGTGAAGCGTCGGTGAAAGTGAATGCAGCTAAAAAAGCAATGAAAGTTAAGATGACAGCGAATAAAAAAGCATCAGGTAAATATTTGCGCATCATCACAACAAATACATTTGTAATAGATCGTAACATAAAACCTCCACAAAGTGAAAAATTAGATATAATATATTATCATATAATTTACAAAAAGTAAACAGGTAAAAATTAATCGGCTATAGAATATCGTTTTTAAACTCTTGGAGTAAAGTAAAAAGATTTTATCATATTAAAAATAAAGATTTATTCCAATAAAATCGTGGCATTTATCGGATTTGTAAGTACCAAAAATAGTACTTTTTTACTTGACAACTAGTAGAATTTTAGAATAATTTTAAAGTTTATTCATGGTTAGCACTTAACTATGAATACAAGGTTCATCATCTTTATGGAGGAAATATGAAAGTTTCTAAGTATTTATTGTGTTTAGCGTTTGTTTTAATGTTTTCATCTTTAAGTTTTGCGTCAGATATTCGCATCGGCATTATGTGTCCAATGACTGGTCCTTGGGCAAGTGAAGGCGTTGATATGCAACGCACAATTTCACTGCTCGCAGATGATGTAAATGCTAAGGGTGGCATTAATGGGAATAAAATCGTATTAGTAACAGAAGATGATGCAGGTGATCCACGTACAGCGGCTTTAGCTGCGCAAAAGCTCGGAACTTCTGATGTTGTAGCTGTTATTGGTACTTATGGCTCAGCAATTACAGAAGCTGCACAAAATATTTTAGACGAAGCAGAGCTTGTTCAGATAGCTACTGGCGCAACAAGTATTCGTTTAACTGAAAAAGATATGTCATTATTTTTCCGTACTTGCCCTCGTGATGATGCACAAGGTAAAGAAGCTGCAAAAATTTTAAAAGCAAAAAACTTTAAATCTGTTGCAATTTTACACGATAACTCCTCATATGCTAAGGGCTTAGCAGAGGAAACTCGTGATATTTTAGATGATGAAGGCATTAAAATTGTTTTTTATGATGCAATTACACCAAAAGAAAGAGATTATAATGCAACCTTGACAAAAATTAAATCTGCAAATCCTGACGTAATTTTCTTTACTGGTTACTATAATGATGCTGCAACTTTACTTCGTCAAAAAATGGAAATGGGTTATAATGTGCCAATGATTGGTGGCGATGCTACTAATAATATGGATCTAGTTAAAATTGCAGGAAAAGATGCCGCTAAAGGATTTTTATTCTTAACTCCTCCAGTTCCGCAAGATTTTAATTCTAAAATGGCACAAGATTTCTTAGCATCTTATAAAGCTAAGCACACAAACTTACCAAGTTCTGTTTGGAGTATTTTAGCTGGTGATGCCTTTAATGTTATTGTTGCTGCTTTAAAGGGCGGAGCAACAACATCTGAAGAAATTGCTAAATATTTAAAGAAGGATTTAAAGGACTTTAACGGATTGTCTGGCGCTATTGCTTTTGATGAAAAAGGCGATAGAGTTGGTGATTTATATAAATTATATGTTGTTGATGCAAACGGCAACTTTGTCCTTTCAAAATAATATGAATGAATTTTTACAACAAGTAATTAATGGATTAGCTGTTGGTGGAATTTATGCGCTTGTAGCACTTGGCTATACTATGGTATATGGCGTGCTTAAGCTCATCAATTTCGCCCACGGCGATTTATTTACTATTGGCGCATATTTAGGATTTACAATGCTAGGCACTATGGGGCTTGCGAATTCTTTGCCAGCGCCGCTTGCTCTTGGATTAACAATAATTGCTACCATGATTGTTGTTGGTATGTTAGGTATGTTAATTGAAAGAGTTGCATATCGCCCACTTAGAAGTGCAGGCAGATTATCTGCCGTTGTTTCTGCGCTTGGTGCGTCAATATTTTTACAAAATGCTGTTATGCTTATTTATGGTCCGACAGTTTTTGTATACCCTGAGTCAATGCGCTTTTCATTAGTCATTGATTTATTCGGAATAACTTTGCCAGTAGCAAGACTATTTATGATTTTTGGCTCTATTGCACTTATGCTTGCTCTTTACTGGTTCATTCATGGTACTCGCCTAGGTACTGCAATTAGAGCTGCTGCAGTTGACCAAAATGCTGCTCGCTTAGTTGGCATTGATGTAAATAAAATCATAGGACTTGTATTTTTGATAGGTCCTGGACTTGGCGGAATTGCTGGTGTTATGGTTGGTATTTATTATGGGCAGATTGATTTTACCATGGGCTGGATTTATGGCTTAAAAGCCTTTACTGCCGCTATTTTAGGTGGGATTGGTAATATTCCTGGTGCTATGCTTGGTGGTCTTTTGCTTGGACTCATTGAGGCTTTAGGTGCTGCTTATTTAACTATTGCATGGAAAGATGCTATTGCATTTTTAGTTTTAATTTTGATTTTAATCTTGCGCCCTACTGGACTTCTCGGTGAACGAGTTGCAGATAAATTATAATAGAGAAGAAAGAAATATATGACACAATCAACTCGTAATATTCGGCGCAACATATCGATTTTATTTCTTATGGTGCTTGCAGTACTGCCATTTTGTTTAAATGCGTACTGGCTTGATGTTTTTGTTAGCGTTGGGATTTATGCTATTTTAGCCCTTTCATTAAATGTTATTTTAGGACAATGTGGCATTTTTCATATGGGGCATGCGGCATTTTTCGCTGTTGGTGCCTATGCTACCGCAATTTTAAATACTCAATATGGTATTCCTATTTTATGGTTACTGCCAGTTGCAGGTGCTAGTGCAGGGCTTTTTGCTTTAATTGTGGCAAAGCCAATTATCCATTTGCGAGGTGATTATTTATTAATTGTTACTATTGGGATTGTTGAGATTGTGCGCATTGCATTAGTCAATGATGTCTTTGGGTTAACAGGCGGAGCGAATGGTATTTTCGGAATTTCTCGCCCAACAATTTTTGGTTATCGTATAAAATCAGGATTAAGTTTTTATTTCTTGATATGGACAATAGTTGGTCTTAGCTTAATCTTATTTGACTTTCTATCTCGCTCTCGCTTTGGGCGTGCGCTAAACTGCATTAAGGCTGATGATGTTGCGGCTGAGGGTTGCGGTATTAATGTTGCAAATCTAAAATTAATTGCCTTTGTTATTGGTGCATTTTGGGCTGGTTTGGCAGGAAATTTATTTGCAGCAAAAATGACTATTATTTCTCCTGGTTCATTTAATTTCTGGGAGTCGGTGTTAGTTTTTGCAATTGTTATTTTGAGCGGAGGCAGTCAACTCGGTGTTATTGTTGCTACCTTTTTATTAATCGCTTTGCCTGAAATGTTTCGTGAATTTGCGAGTGCTAGAATGTTGATTTTTGGTCTTGCTATGATGGTAATGATGATAGTGCGTCCGCAAGGTCTTATTCCACCGCTTTCAAGAATTTATAAACCGTGAGTTGTGCCATGAATTTATTAGAAATGAATGAAGTAACGAAGAAATTTGGCGGTCTTGTGGCTGTTAATAGTGTTTCTTTTCAGATAGAGCAAGGCACGATCATGGGATTAATTGGTCCTAATGGAGCTGGCAAAACTACTGTTTTTAATTTAATTACAGGTAATTACCCTATTGATGGTGGCGATATCATATTTAAGGGTAAGTCAGTTAAAGGCTTTAAGCCGAGCAAATTAGTTGAAATTGGCATTGCTAGAACTTTCCAATCTATTCGCTTATTTCAAAATTTACCGGCAGTTGAGAATGTCCTTGCAGGGCATCATTGTCGTATGAAAGCAGGTTTTTTATCTTCACTTTTGCATTTACCAAATCAGCGTAAAGAAGAAAGAGCTGCTTTAAAGCGGGCTATGGAAGAGCTAGAATTTGTTGGGCTTGCAGATAATTTTGATACTGAAGCAGGTAGTTTATCTTATGGCAATCAGCGCTTATTAGAGATTGCTAGAGCGCTTGCTACAAACCCTGATTTAATAATTTTGGACGAGCCTGCAGGTAGCATGAATGAACCTGAAACTGAGGTCTTAACTAAAATCATAAGAAAAATTCAAGAACGTGGTATAACGGTACTGCTTATTGAACATGATATGAACTTAGTTATGCAAATTTGTGAAAAGCTTGTGGTGCTTGAATATGGTTCTGTTATAGCTGATGGTGCGCCAGAAGAGGTTCGCAATGATCCAAAAGTTATTGAAGCATATCTTGGACAGGAGGATTAAAAATGGCTTTTTTAGAACTTGATAATCTTCAGGCGGGATATGGCAGAGTAAGGGTTTTGCATGGCATTAGCTTAAGAGTTGAAGAGGGTGAAATAGTTAGTATTTTAGGTGCTAATGGTGCTGGTAAAACAACCACTCTTCAAACTATTAGTGGTCTTGTACGCCCGAGTGGTGGAACTATTAAATTTTGTGGACAAGATATTCATAATAGCCCTAGCCATGAAATCGTTAAAATGGGGCTTTCTCAATCACCTGAGGGGCGACGTGTCTTTGGTGTTTTGACTGTTTTAGAGAATTTAAAACTTGGTGCTTTTACTGTTAAAGATGAAAATTTAACTAAAAAAACATTAGAATATATATTTGAGCTTTTCCCTAGACTTTTTGAAAGAAAAGAGCAATTAGCAGGAACTTTATCTGGTGGTGAGCAACAAATGCTTGCAATCGGTCGTGCGCTTATGGCGCAACCAAGGCTTCTACTTTTGGACGAACCATCACTTGGGCTTGCTCCTTTATTTGTAAAATCAATTTTTGAAACAGTTCGTGAAATTAATAAACGTGGAGTTACGGTTTTAATTGTAGAACAAAATGCCAGAGCTGCTTTAAAGTTAGCAAATAGAGGCTATGTGCTTGAACTTGGGCGTATTGTGATGGAAGATAGTGCACAGGCACTTTTAGCTAATAAGAGTGTGCAAGAAGCCTATCTTGGTACATAAGCAAAAAACTTTGCTTTGTAAGGACGCTAAAATGTTAAAAAAATATTTTGTAGCTTTATTGCTTATGCTTAGCATAACTCTTCTTGCCTCATGTGAAACGGTGCTAGAAGATGACTTTACTGCAGCAAAAAATGCAATTAATAATAGTAATTTTATTTTGGCAGAAAAACTACTAGATAATTTTTTACAAGATAATCTAGAGCATGAAATGCGCTTTGATGCATATCTGCTCATGGTTGCTTTGCTTCATGAAAAAAGGGCAAATTCAAGGCTGGCAGCCGAGTATTTGGAAGAAATGCTCAGTGAATTTGGTAGTAATTCTGCAAGACTTCAGTTAATATTGCAAAAGCTTGCTAAAATTAATGAAGAAATGAAAAATTATGGGCTAGCTGTTGAGGTTTTACAGCAATTAGTTAATGTTCCTAACTTATCTGATACTGAAAACTTAAAAGCTCACAGGCGCATGGCTCATATGCAAATTTTGATGTATAATCTTAGTGAAGCAGAGAATAACTTGCTTAATTCTTTAAGCATTTCTGCTAGCACTTATGAAGATGAGCTTGAAAAAATATCAATTCTTTATGATTTAGCGTATGTTTATTTATTGCAAGATAAGCTGGCTGAATCAGAAATGCTTGCGAAGCAAATTATTGATGATGAACGAACTGGTGATAGTTTAAAAGTATTAACTAATTTTCTTATGGCAAATGCCTTGCAGTTACAAGATAAATTTGTTGAGGCTTTAGAGCTATTAAGAAATATTAGGGATATATATCCTAACCCTAATGCGATTGATGAACGCATTAAATATTTAGAATTAAAAATTAAAAAATGAGGCAGATATGTCAGACAATTTCCCAAATTACCGTGCAGATTTAGCTTATAATTGCTTGTCTTGTAACTCAGTTTTCCCTACAGATGAATTACTTTATACCTGTCCTAAATGTGGCGGTGTATTCTTAATTGAAGATAAAAACTTTGACGAGCTAAAAAAAGCCGGTGATGGTGCGTATTGGCGTAATTTATTTGATTCTCGTAAAGATACAAAAAGTACAGCTCTTCGTGGTATTTTTCGTTTTTATGAGTTAATGGCTCCAGTTTTAAATGAAGATGATATTTTATATCTTGGCGAAGGTCATACACCGATTATTGATGGTGCTCCAGCTTTAAAGGAGAAAACAGGTCTTGACTTTGCATTCAAGAATGAAGGTCAAAATCCAAGCGCTTCCTTTAAAGACAGAGGTATGGCTTGCGCATATAGTGTATTAAAGTCCTTATGTCGCAAAAACAACTGGGAAGATGTCTTAACAATTTGTGCTTCAACTGGTGATACTTCTGCTGCTGCTGCACTTTACGGAGCTTATGTTGGCGACCCAATTAGAACAGCTGTATTTTTACCGCAAGGCAAGGTAACTCCTCAGCAATTATCACAGCCGCTTGGAAGTGGTGCAAAAGTTATTGAAATACCAGGTGTCTTTGATGATTGTATGAAAGTTGTTGAGTACTTAGCAGATAAGTATAGAGTAGCACTTTTGAACTCAAAAAATGCTTGGCGTATTTTAGGGCAAGAATCATATGCTTTTGAAGTTGCACAGTGGTTTAATTGGGAGCTTAAAAATATTAATGTTTTTGTCCCTATTGGTAATGCCGGAAATATAACTGCTATTATGTCAGGCTTCTTGAAACTATATCGCCTTGGCGTGATTGAAGATTTGCCTAATGTAATAGGTGTTCAATCAGCACATGCTGACCCTGTTTTTAAATATTATGATGCTGACAAAGATAGCCGTGAATTTAAGCCTGTAACTGTTCAGCCAAGTGTTGCACAAGCAGCTATGATTGGGAATCCTGTATCATTCCCACGTGTTAAGCGTTTAGTTGAAGAATATGAAACTAAAGGTAAATTTAATGTTGTACAAGTTTCAGAACAAGAAATCATGGACGCAACAATTTTAGCTAATCGTCATGGGCATATTGCTTGTACTCAAGGTGGAGAATGTTTTGCTGGTCTTATGCGTGCAAAAGAACTTGGTCTTGTAGAAGATGGTAGCTATTCTGTGCTTGATTCAACCGCTCATATTTTAAAGTTTGCTGACTTCCAAAATATGTATTTTGAAGATGATTTTGCACCAGAATATGAAGTTTCGCCTAAGAAAGAATTTAAAAATATGCCAAAATTAATCATCACAGAAGATGAAAAAGCTAAGGCTGGAAGTGAATTTGTGCATGTAACTGCAAGCAAAATTGCTGATGATTTAGAACTCAAAACAATTTAGTTTTGAAATATTAACTAGTCGTAGCTGAAAAAGTCATTTTCAATGTCTTTTTCTAAAAGCACGTTCACTCCAAACACCCTTGCGGGACGCTAGAAATAAATTCTAGCTTGTTTTACGTGGCGCAAATTTTTTGCTTTCGCAAAAACTTTGTAAGCCGATGCTGAAAAACTATCTTTTAAAACCATAAAAATGCAAGAAAAGCACATTCCATGTCCTTATTTCTTGCATTTTTATTTGTAAATTTTGACTAGTAAATCCATTTATTACGGTATATTAACATGTTTTTCATCATCAACTAACTATAATAAAAAAGGAGCTTAAAGCTCCTTTTTTATTAGATTAATTATTTGTAAAGTTTAGGGTAAACGCCGTTAAAGCAACCGAGGCAATATTTTTCTGGTTCTTTAACAGCACTTTTTAATCCCTCTTCTGAAAGATAGTGTAAGCTATCAAGTCCAAGTAAGTCTGGTAAATCTTCTAATTTATGCTGAACAGCAACAAGTTGGCTTGGATCAGCAAAGTCAATACCATAATAGCAAGGATATGCCACAGGTGGACATGATACTCTAAAGTGGATTTCCTTTGCACCTAGTGCACGAAGTTTCGCAGCTCTAGCTTGGACAGTTGTTCCACGCACAATAGAGTCATCAACGATACAAAGTTTTTTGTCTTTAATTGCAGATTTAACAGGGTTAAGCTTAACTCTTACGCCAAATTGACGCATTGATTGAGTAGGTTGAATAAAGGTTCTTCCAACATAGTGGTTACGAATTAAAGCATGTTCATATGGAATTTTAGCTTCTTGAGCATAGCCAACAGTTGCATAAATGCCAGAATCAGGAAAAGGCATGGCAAAGTCAGCATCAGTTTCTTTTTCACGAGCAAGAGCCATACCCATTTTCTTACGGCAAGCGTAAACTTCTTCGCCAAACATCATTGAATCTGGTCTTGCAAAATAAACAAGTTCAAAAATGCATTGTCTAATTTCACCCTTAATAGGAAGTTCATAGCTAGTTAATGTGTTGTTTTCAACAACAATCATTTCGCCAGGTTCTACAGAACGCTCATACTCTGCTTCAAGTAAATCAAAAGCACAAGTTTCAGAAGCAAAAACATAGCCATCTTCTAACTTTCCAATTGAAAGAGGGTGCATTCCATGCGGATCTCGCACGGCATATAAAACACCTTGTGACATGATAAGAAGGCAATATGCACCTTCTGTTACACGGCATGCTTCTAATATTGCTTCAGCTAAAGTCAGATTTTTAAGCTGTTTAGCAATTAAATGTAAAAATATTTCACTGTCAGCAGTTGTTTGGAAGATAGCTCCTTCTTCCTCAAGTTCAGCACGAAGTTTTTCAGAATTTGTTAAGTTACCATTATGGGCTAAGGCTATTTCAACTCCACGGACTCGCACAACAAGTGGTTGAGCATTACACCGAGCAGATACGCCCGTTGTAGAGTAGCGCACATGCCCAATAGCCATATCGCCTGTTAAGCTATCTAAGTCTTGTTCTGAAAAAATATCAGGAACAAGCCCCATATCTACCTTAGCTTTAACTACACCGTTGTCATAACTGGCAATTCCAGCACTTTCCTGTCCACGGTGTTGCTGGGCATATAAGCCAAAATAGCTCATGCGTGCAGCGTGGTTGTTGTTAGTAATACCAAATAATCCACACATTTATAAATAAACTCCTGTAATAATCTTAAATAAATTAGCCTGCATAATATTCTTGCATGCTTTTCACTGTAATGCCGCCAACTTGCAACTTATGAATTGCTTTTGCAGTAGCCTTTGCGCCTGCAAGTGTTGTTGAATAAGGAACGTTATAATCGAGAGCAGCTTGACGAATCGACTTTGAGTCGTGAGCTGTTTTCTTTCCTGAAGCAGTATTAATTAATAATCCCACTTGATTACTCTTAATTAAGTCAACAATATTAGGTCGTCCCTCATATACTTTTGCAACTCGTTTTGCCTCAATGCCATTTTCTTTTAAATAGCTACAAGTGCCTGAAGTTGCAAGTATTTTAAACCCAAGATCAGCATATTCTTTTGCTATATCAATGAGTTGTGACTTGTCACGATCATTAACAGAAATAAATATATTGCCTTTTGTTGGTAATTTTTGTCCTACTGCTATTTGACCTTTTAAAAATGCTTCATCAAAATTATCTGCGATACCCATAACTTCACCAGTAGAGCGCATCTCTGGTCCAAGTAATACGTCAACACCAGGAAAACGTTTAAATGGAAATACTGATTCCTTAATAGATATATAACCACTTTTACGCATTTTCCAAGGCTCAAGTTCAGATAATTTTTTACCAAGCATAATTTGTGTTGCAAGACGAGGAAGAGGAACATTAGTTGCTTTAGAAACAAATGGAGCTGTACGTGAAGCACGGCAATTTACTTCTAAGATGAAGATATTCCCTTCTTTAACAGCAAACTGAATATTCATTAAGCCTATAACATTTAATTCTTTAGCTAAGGCAATGGTTTGACGGCTAATTTCCTCACAAATTGAGTCTGGTAATGAATACGGTGGAAGTACGCAAGAGCTATCACCAGAGTGAATGCCAGCTTCTTCAATATGCTCCATGATTCCAGCAACATATACATCTTCACCGTCTGCTAAAGCATCAACATCAACTTCAATAGCATTTTCTAAAAATTCATCAATCAAAATTGGATGTTCAGGAGTAGCTGAGTTTTCTTTAAAATATTCAACTAATTCGCTTTTGTCATAAACAATTTGCATTGCACGACCGCCCAAAACATAGCTTGGACGCACAACAATTGGATAGCCAATTTTCTCAACAACGTCTAAAGCTTCCTCAAGCGACATTGCAAAGCCGCTCTTTGGCTGAACAAGTTCAAGCTTATTAATAAGCGCTTGAAATCTTTCTCTGTCTTCTGTTCTGTCAATAGCGTCAGGTGTTGTGCCTAAAACTTTAACTTTAGCACGCATAAGCGGAACAGCTAAGTTAAGAGGAGTTTGCCCACCAAATTGAATAATTACACCATCAGGTTTTTCAGTTTCAATAATGTGCATAACATCTTCAAAGGTCAATGGTTCAAAGTAAAGCCTATCAGAAGTGTCATAGTCTGTTGAAACAGTTTCTGGATTTGAGTTAATCATAATAGCTTGAACGCCCATGTCTTTAAGCGCAAAAGATGCATGACAGCAGCAATAGTCAAATTCGATGCCTTGACCAATTCTGTTAGGTCCACCACCTAAAATAATAACTTTTTTTCCATCATTTTCGATTAATTCTTGTCCACCCTCATAAGTAGAATAATAATAAGGAGTGTAAGCTTCAAACTCACCAGCACAAGTATCAACTAAATAATAAGTAGGCTTTAAATCAAGTTCTTCACGAAGATCTTTAATGTCAGATTCTGGACGTTTCCACATTAAAGCTAGTTGGCGGTCAGAAAACCCATAAGCCTTAGCTTTTTTCAGAACCTCAATCAACTTTGGATTGTCAGAAGTCATAGAGTTAGCGATTGCAAAATCAACAATTTCTTTTTCAGTTAAAACAAGTTCTTCAATTTGTCGTAAGAACCAATAGTCAATATGTGATAATTCATGAATTTCATCTAAACTAAAACCAGCAAGCATTGCATGGCGTAGTGCAAAAATTCGTTTTGAGTTTGGAGTTGAGAGTTTTTTTATAATTTCTTCACGGCTAGGCAAAGCTTGACGGAATTCGCTTCCAAGTCCAAAAGCACCAACCTCAAGTGAGCGTAGCGCCTTTTGTAAGGATTCCTTAAAGGTCCTGCCAATAGACATGGTTTCACCAACACTTTTCATTGCAGTGTTGAGTTCGTCTTTTGCCCCGTTAAATTTTTCAAAAGTAAAGCGAGGAATTTTAATTACACAGTAGTCAATTGCAGGTTCAAATGCAGCAGAAGTTTCACGGGTAATATCGTTTCTAAGCTCGTCTAAAGTATAACCAATAGCAAGCTTTGCAGCAATTTTAGCAATTGGATAACCTGTTGCCTTTGAGGCAAGAGCAGATGAACGTGAAACACGAGGATTCATTTCAATAACTACTAAGTCACCATTAGCAGGATTTAAACCAAATTGTACGTTAGAACCACCAGTTTCAACACCAATTTCACGCATGATAGCAATAGAAGTGTCACGCAATTTTTGATATTCAGCATCAGTTAAGGTCTGAATAGGAGCAACTGTGATAGAATCACCAGTATGCACACCCATTGGATCTAAATTTTCAATAGAACAAATAATAACGCAATTATCTTTTTTATCACGCATTACTTCCATTTCTATTTCTTTCCAACCTATAATTGACTGCTCAATCATAACTTCTGATGTAGGGCTAGCATTTAAGCCATCAGCAGCAATATGCTCAAGTTCTTCCATATTATAAGCAATACCACCACCAGTACCACCTAGAGTAAAGGCAGGGCGAATAATAAGTGGAAACGGAAATTCTGAGCCAATTTTTCTAACATCTTCCATGTTGCGAGCAATACCGCTTTTTGGCATTGCAACACCAATTTTATCCATTGCTTGACGGAATAAATCTCTACTTTCAGCCTTTTCAATAACATCAGCCTTTGCACCAATAAGCTCAACGCCATATTTTGCCAAAGTTCCTGATTTTTCAAGCTCTAAAGCAGCGTTAAGACCAGTTTGCCCACCAAGAGTTGGCAAAATAGCACAAGGGCGTTCTTTTTCAATGATTTTAGCAATAATGTCGTGTTCAATAGGTTCAATGTAGGTGCTGTCAGCAAGTTCAGGATCTGTCATGATTGTGGCTGGATTGGAATTAACAAGGAGGACTTCATAGCCTTCTTCTTTTAAGGCCTTAATTCCTTGTGTTCCTGAATAGTCAAATTCACAAGCTTGTCCAATAATAATCGGACCTGAACCAATAACTAATATTTTTTTTAAGTCAGTGCGTTTTGGCATAGTTCCTTCACTCTGTTAGTGTTTACGTAAGTTGACTCATGTTATATCAATATTTGTTTTTAGGCAAGTCTTAGAAAGTGTGTGTTTTTATAAGGTATTGAAAGTATAGAATGTTTTTTTTTGAGTAATTCTTAGGCATTAAATCCAATAAAAATGAAAAGGGAAAAGCAAAAGCCTTTCCCTTTATTTTGAAGCAATAGAGCTGATGTTTCCTAGTTGAATATTTTTATGATAGACTAACTAGAGTATCACTACTGCTTAGTTAAATTTACTTAACTTCTGTGTAGTCTGCATCAACAACATCGTCAGCTGCTGCTTTAGCACTATCAGCACCTTGTGCACCAGCTGTAGCATCAGCACCTTGAGTTGATTTGTAAAGCTCTTCAGCTAATTTGTGTGAAGAAGTTGATAAGTTGTCAATTGCTTGCTTAATTGCATCAACATCTTCGCCTTCACTAACTTTTTTAAGCTCTTCAATTTTACTTTCAATATCAGCTTTTAAAGTAGCATCAATATTTTCACCCAAGTCTTTAATTGATTTTTCAGTCGCATAAATTAAACTATCAGCTTGGTTGCGTGCTTCAATTAATTCGTGTTTTTTCTTGTCATCATCAGCATGAGCTGCTGCTTCACGGATCAATTTATCAATATCATCACCTGATAAGCCTGATGATGCAGTAATCTGGATAGATTGCTCTTTGCCAGTTCCAAGGTCTTTAGCTGATACATTTACAATACCGTTAGCATCAATATCAAAGGTAACTTCGATTTGTGGAATACCACGTGGAGCAGCTGGAATACCTGTTAAATCAAAGCGAGCCATGGTCATGTTATCAGCCGCCATTGGTCTTTCACCTTGTAAAACATGGATTGAAACAGACGGTTGATTATCAGCCGCAGTTGTAAATGTTTGACTTTTTCTTGTCGGGATTGTTGTGTTACGCTCAATAAGTTTAGTGAACACGCTACCCATGGTTTCAATACCAAGTGAAAGAGGTGTAACATCAAGTAATAGAACGTCTTTAACATCACCAGCTAAGATACCACCTTGAATTGCAGCACCCATTGAAACAACTTCGTCAGGGTTTACAGAGCGGTTAGGCTCTTTGCCAAAGAATTCAGAAACTTTCTTTTGAACGAGTGGCATTCTTGTCATACCACCAACGAGTAAAATTTCATCAATTTCAGAAGCTTTTAAGCCTGCATCTTCTAATACTTTACGGCATGGTCCAAGTGTTCTATCAACTAAGTCTTCAACGAGTTGCTCAAGCTTTGCTCTTGTGATTTTAATCAACAAGTGCTTAGGACCATTTTGATCAGCGGTGATAAATGGTAAATTAGCTTCAGTTTCCATTGCGCTTGATAATTCTTTTTTAGCTGATTCAGCAGCATCTTTTAATCTTTGAAGAGCCATGCGGTCTTTAGCTAAGTCAATGCCTTGTTCTTTTTTAAATTCTTCAACTAAGTAGTTAATGATAGCTTGGTCAAAGTCTTCACCACCTAAGAAAGTGTCACCGTTAGTAGCACGTACTTCAACTACATTATCACCAACTTCTAAAATGGAAATATCAAAAGTACCGCCACCAAGGTCAAATACAGCAATCTTTTCATTAGCTTTTTTATCAAAGCCATACGCAAGTGAAGCGGCAGTTGGTTCGTTAATAATACGTTTTACTTCAAGTCCAGCAATCTTACCAGCATCTTTAGTTGCTTGTCTTTGAGCATCATTAAAATATGCAGGAACAGTAATAACAGCTTCTGTTACAGGCTCACCAAGATATGCTTCAGCGTCAGCTTTTAATTTTCCTAAAATAATAGCAGATACTTCAGGTGGGCTATATGAACGACCATCAATTTCAACTGCAGCGTCGCCGTTAGAAGCTGATACTATATTATATGGAGCATGTTCTTTCCAAGTTGTCACTTCAGCAGCATCGCCTCTGCGACCCATAAGTCTTTTTACTGCAAAGACAGTACGTGCTGGGTTGGTAACTGCTTGTCTTTTAGCATTATCCCCAACTAATCTTTCCTTATCTGTAAAGGCTACAACAGAAGGTGTGGTGCGCCCTCCGTTTGGGTTTGTGATACATTTAGGTTCTTTTCCTTCCATTACGTAAACGCAACTGTTAGTAGTACCTAAATCAATTCCAATTATCTTTCCCATATAAACTTTCCTCCAAAATCTTAGCCAGTGGCTATCGAAAATATATCAACACTTAAATTTTTAATGTTTAACACTCATAATTATAAGAACAGAATTTAAGTCGTCTAGGGGCTTTTACAATTTTTTTTTAACTTTTTTCAATTTTTTTTGTTACTATATTTATAAGTAGTTAGAATATTTTTTCTTTGTGTTTTTCAACAAATGTTTAAATATATTAATGTATTAGCTTAAAAAGATGAAAAATAAAATAAAAATCCCCCCTAAAACCCCCAAAATTAATATGTTGATATGATTGACTTTTTATGATAATTGCATGTTTTTATAAAAAGTGTATAAAAAAAGTCTAGACTTTAAAATTAGGAGAATATTGTGAAGAAGATTTTTATTCTAGCTTTATTAATTGTTTTACCATATATTTCTACATCAATAGCTAATGCTGATAACTCATTGAACCGTATCGTTGCGGTAGCTAATGGGGAGATGATTACATATTTTGATTTGGATCGTGCGGCTTCGCCTGAATTGATGCGTGCTAAATTAAATCCAAAGAAGAAGGCTGATAAAGCAAAAATTGATGATATTATGCTTAAAATTCTTGATGGTATGATTTTAGACATTTTAATTCGTCAAGAAGCAAAAAAATTCAAAATTGAAGCCTCAGAGGCTGATGTTGATGCTGAAATTGCTACAATTATCGAGGGTCAAGGCGTCGATGAAAAGAAATTCTATGCTGATTTGGAAAAACAAGGTATCAGTAAAGAGCTTATGCGTGATCGAGTTAGAAATCGTCTTGTTTCAAATCGTTTAATTGGCAGTATGGTAAGTAGAACAGTTTTTGCTCCGACAAAAGAAGAAGTTGCGGCTTATTATAATGAGTTTGGAGCACTTACAACAGGTAGAGCTGCACAGTTTTCAATTTTAGTATATGCTCCTAATCAGCCAGTTCGTGACTGGGCAGATTCTATAAAGGCAGGTCGCATTAGCTTTGAAGAAGCTGCACAGCGTGTTTCGATTGGTCCAGAGCGTCAAAAAGGTGGCAAGCTAGAAGAAATGCCGTGGGAGCAAATTGATGAGCGCATTAGAAATCAAATTATTAAATTAAAACCAAAACAAGTTAGTGCCTTGTTTAAGCTAGACCAATACTTTGCTCAAATTAAATTATTGAAGTATAATCCTGGTGTTACACCAAAAAATTTAGAAGAAGCATATCCTCAAATTGAGGCGATCGTGCGAAATAATAAGATGAATGAGCGTTACAAAGAGTATGGCGAAGAATTAAGAAAAAAAGCTAGAATTGATATTAGGTATTAATAGGGTGCAATATGACATATGAAGAAGCTGGTGAATTATTAAAAGAAGGGCGCATACGCCATAAACTTAGTCTTGAAGAAGTTGCAGAGGCATTAAAAATTTCTTCTCGTTTTGTGGGGGCTCTTGAGTCTGGAAATGTTGAAATGTTTCCGCACGCAGTGTATTTGCGTGGTATGGTGCGTTCATATATTAAATTATTAAATATTGACGATGAGTTATCGGAAGAAATACTCGCTGTTTATATTCATGAAGAAGTTAATGAATTTGCAAATCCTCCAATTATATTAAAACCAAAATCAAAAATTAATTTTGGTATGCTATTCTTAGTGCTTATTTGCGCTATGTGTTTTTTAGCTTTTTGGTATTATAACACTTATTATAAAGCAAATATGGTAACTAGCTCTGTTAGTTCTGGTGCAAATAATGCCATAGAGTTTGAAGTTGCTAATGCAGATACAGAAAAAAAACAAGATGATACAGCTCAAGATGACAGTACTAATCTAGTTTCAGATGCTAGCACTCAAATGAGTTTGAGTGAGGATAGTTCAGAGCGTGATGGTGAGCAAGCTAGCGAAAAAGCCCTTGGGCAAGCACCAAGGCAGGCAAGCGAACTTTCAGAAAAAGAAATTGATGAATTAAAAACTAGTATTGAAAACCTTGAAATGCCAAAAAATGAGGACCCTTCAGCAAACTCTTTAGATGAAAAAAAACCAATTAAGCCACAAGGCTTTGTAGTAAAAGAGGGTACTGTAACTAAAGAAGGCAGTCAAAAAATTCTTCCAGCTGGTGTGTCAGATAAAAATAAAGGTGATGTGCAAAATTTAATTGTGCATGGTCTTGAAGAATGTTGGGTTTATTCAGGTGCTGACAATACTGATACAAGAGAATTTACAATTAAACCTGGTGATGTTTTTTCCTTAAGTTTTCGCAAAAAACTAGAATTGAAATTAGGCAATGCTGGTGGTGTGCGTTTAACTTTGAATGGTAAAGATTTAGGTGCTGTAGGCAAAGTTGGTGAAGTTAAAACCTTAACTTTTCCACTCTCATAATATATGGAATGGATTGATACAGCCTTAATTTTGCGCACCGGCAAAATTCGTGAAACTGATTTGTGGGTGCGAATGCTTACTAAAAAAAGAGGCATAATTTCCGCCTTTGCCTTTGGAGCTAGTAGGAGCCGTAAGCGTTTTTGTGGCTGTTTAGACCTATTAAACATAGTGCATGTCCGGGCAAAACACTCGAAGCAGTTTTTAAATTTAGAAGAGGGTAGTCTAATTCAAGGTCCAATTCGCTTAAGAAAAGATACTAGGCGTTTTGGAATGTTTATTAATTGCATTAAGTTTTTAGATGCAATTAATATCAGTGCTGATGGTGCAGGACTAGCCTTTAGCCTTACAAAGGGCATGCTTGATTTGTTAGAAAGTGATGAGCAAGTGCACGATATGATGCCAATTTTTTATCGCTTTCGCTTAGCCGCAGATCAAGGTTATGTGCCAGATTTTTCATCTTGTTCTTCTTGTGGAGGACAAATTGACGGTCACGGCTTTTTTGATATGCCAAGCGGCATGCTTTTTTGCCCTAGCTGCAATAAGGGTGGAAAATTTATAGATAAAGATATTTGCAAAGGCTTGTTACTAATTCAAAAAAATGAGCCAAACGCATGGAATAATATGGACTTAAGCCCTGCACAAATTAGGCAGTGTAATATATTTATTGCAGATTTTATTGAGTACCATTTAGGTATTGTTTGGAAAAATGGAAGATTTTGTAAATCATAAATAGACTTTATTAAGAATTAATGATTTTTCAGTATCAACAAATATACAGAGGGTGAGCATGAACTTTCAAGACCTTATATTAAAGCTTCAAAACTTTTGGGGCAAGCAAAATTGTTTAATCGCACAACCAATTGATATTGAGTGCGGAGCTGGAACTTTTAACCCATCAACATTTTTGCGCACAATTGGACCAGAGCCATATGATGTTGCTTATGTTGAACCATCAAGACGTCCAACTGATGGGCGTTATGGTGAAAATCCTAACCGCCTTCAACACTATTTTCAATTTCAGGTAATTTTAAAACCATCACCAGATAATGTGCAGGATTTATACCTTGACAGTTTGCGTGAGCTTGGAATTGATCCAGCTATGCATGATATTCGTTTTGTTGAAGACGACTGGGAATCTCCAACTCTTGGTGCTTGGGGACTTGGCTGGGAAGTTTGGTTAAACGGTATGGAAGTTACACAATTTACTTATTTTCAGCAAATAGGTGGAATAGACTTAAAGCCTGTTAGCGCAGAAATTACCTATGGTCTTGAGCGTTTATGTATGTATTTACAGGGTGTTGAATCTGTATATGATTTAAAATGGAATGACACCTTAACCTATGGTCAAGTTTATTTACAAAATGAAATTGAACAATCAAAGTATAATTTTGAATATAGCAACCCGCAAATGCTTCTAAAGTTATTTGATATGTATGAAGCTGAGTGTGAGCGCTTAATTGAGCTTGGGCTTGTAATGCCGGCATATGATTTATGCTTAAAATGTTCACATACTTTTAATTTGTTAGATGCAAGAGGTGCAATATCTATTACTGAACGTACTGGATATATTGCACGTGTTAGAGCAAAAGCTCAAGGCATAGCCGCTTTATATGCTGCTCAGCGTGAAGAACTTGGCTACCCAATGTTAAAGAAATAAGATAAAGGAAAAATAAATATGTCTACCTTTACTTTAGAACTCGGATTTGAAGAATTACCAGCTAGATTTTTAGCTGACTTAGAACGTAATTTAAAAGATAAATTTAATAAAAGCTTAGAGGATAATGACCTAGCTTTTTCAGAAATTGAAACTCACGCTAGTCCAAGACGTGCTTGTGTTATTATTAGAGGGCTTGGTCAAGTGCAAGCTTGGCGTGAAGAAGAGCTTGTTGGTCCTGCTGTTCGCATTGCATATGCTGATGATGGCTCATTGTCCAAGGCGGGTCAAGGTTTTGCTCGTGGTGCTGGCGTAAGCCCAGAGCAAATTTATACTGTTGAAACTGAAAAAGGACAGTATATCGCAGTTAAAAAAGTTAGCGGTGGAAGACGCACTCAAGACGTTTTAGCTGATATTTGCCCTGATTTAATTACAGCTTTACCATTTCCAAAAAGAATGCACTGGGGTAGTGGCGATTTCTTATTTGCTAGACCTCTTCGTTCAATTTTAGCTTTATTAGATGCTGAAATTGTTCAGTTTAAACTTGGTACTTTGCAAAGTGACCGTACTATTTTAGGGCATCGTGTCCATGGTAAGGGAAGTATTACAATCAACAATGCTGATGAATACTTAGATGTAGTTAAAAAGACTGGTGGCATCACTTTGATTGCAAGCGAGCGTCGTGAAATAATCATCAATTTAGCTAATGAACAAGCTGAAAAACTTGGTGGAAAAATAATTTGGGACGAAGCTCTTTTAGATGAGGTGCAAGGCTTAGTAGAGCACCCTGTGCCAATTATTGGTGATATTGATGCTAAGTACCTTGAGCTTCCACGTGAAGTACTCCTTACAAGTATGCAACAGCATCAAAAAAGCTTTGGCTTAGAAAATGAAAGCGGTGAATTATTACCTCACTTTGTGACTGTTTTAAATATTACTCCTCCTGATTTGGATTTAGTTAAAAAAGGTTGGGAGCGTGTGCTTAGAGCAAGGCTTGAAGATGCAATGTTCTTCTGGAAGGCTGACTTAGAATTAGATTTTGAGCATTGGCTTGAAAAATTAAATACAGTTTCTTTCTTAGCACCACTTGGCTCAATGGGAGATAAGGCTCGTCGTATCTCAGAACTTTGTGCTGAGCTTGCAACTACAACAAAGGCTTGTGCACCAGAAAATGCAAAACAAGCTGGACTTATTGCAAAAGCTGATCTCGTTTCTGGAATGGTTGGTGAATTTGATACCCTACAAGGTATTATGGGTAGTATTTACGCTTACGAAAAGGGGATTAGCCCAAGTATAAGCGTTGCAATTGCTGAACAATATCTGCCAGCTGGACCTGATTCTCAACTGCCAAATTCAACAATTGGCGCAATTTTATCAATTGCAGATAAGGTTGATACTTTAGTTGGTTGTTTTGGTCTTGGTATGATTCCAACAGGAACTGCTGATCCTTATGCTCTTCGCCGTTGTGCCTTAGGTATTGCACGCATTATGGCTGATAAACAATATCGCTTTAATATTCAAGATATTTTTAGATTTAGCCTTAAGCTTTATGGTGAGCGTAAGTGGAAATTTAGCGAAGAAGAAATTATTAACAAGCTAAGTGAGTTCTATCTAACACGAGTTAAGAACTTGTTCTTAAGCCAAAATTATGAAACATTATTAGTGGAAGCTGTTTGCTCAACTGGTAGTTTTGATGTTTATGAAACTTCACTTCGCCTAAATGCACTTCGTGAAATGAGTATGAGCAATAATTTTACGGCATCAGTTCAATGTTTTAAGCGTATTGCAAACATAATCGCAAAACAAAAGTCAAATCTTGACCTTACTGTAATGTGGGAAGATAAACTCTTACAAGAAGATGCAGAAAAAGCACTTGCGCATAGCATTAAAGTTTTTGTGGCTGATTATGATAAAATGAGTTCAGAGGATAATTATGCGGAATTATTTAATCTTTTAGATGGTATCCGTAAAGCAATAGACCATTTCTTTGATAAGGTAATGGTTATGGCAGAAGATACAGTAATTAGAGAAAATCGCTTGAGAATGTTATATTCTTTATATGAGCGTCTAATTAAACTAGCTGATTTTTCTGTCTTACAAATCTAAGGTATAGGGTTATGTTTTTATGGAAATGAATATTATATCAGCACTTTTACAAGCAACTTTGCTTGCCCAAATTATTTTTGGTATTTTGATATTTATGAGCGTTAGCTCATGGGCTGTGATGCTTCGTAAGTGGATAGAAATTAATACAGCTAAGAAAAAATCATCTTTTGGAATTGGTGATTTTGAGCGTGCAAAAGATTTGCGTGAAGCTGTTCAGCGTTTAGGACTAGATCAAAATTCTCCGCTTTATGCTGTTGCGCAAGAGGGTGTAAAAGAGTTTAATCGCTCAAAAGAAGCACGAAATAGTGACGATGTAGTTGTTGATAACGTAAGGCGTGCTCTTCGCCAAGGTGTTGGCATGGAAATTAGTCGTTTACACTCTTCTCTCTCATATTTGGCAACAGCGGCTAATACTGCTCCATTTATCGGATTATTAGGTACTGTATGGGGTATTATTCATTCATTTCACAGTATTGGAATGATGAAATCAGCCTCGCTTGCAACAGTTGCACCAGGTATTTCAGAAGCTTTAGTTGCAACGGCTGTTGGGCTTTTTGTGGCTATTCCTGCAACGGTTGGTTACAATAGCTTTCAAGGTAAACTCGCTGAAATTGATACCTTATTAGTGCATTTTGCAGGAAGTTTTTTAAATAGAGTTCAGCGTGAATTAAATTCAAACCGTGCTAACAATACAGCTGGGCGTAGCGCAGCAGCGGAGTAACTATGGGTGCAAATATAGGCTCTGGCTCAAAATTCGTTTCTGAAATCAATGTAACGCCATTTGTTGACGTTATGTTAGTTTTATTAATTATTTTCATGGTTACAACACCAATGATGACAGAAGGGCTGGAAGTACAATTACCGCAAACTCGTGAAGTGAAATCACTGCCAACTGATGCAGAAAATATGGTATTAACAGTACGTAGAGATGGTGTAATGTATCTAGATACTTACCAAATTTCTCTTGAGGAATTGCAGGAAAAAGTTCAGTTATTAGTCGTTGACAAGAAAAAGCAATTATTTTTGCAAGCTGATAAAGAAGTTCCTTATGGTACTGTAGTTGATATCATGGGGCGTGTAAAGGCTGGCGGAGTTGAAAATCTTGGCATAGTTGCAGTTCGTGAACAAGTAAAATAATTAGAATTTTAAACAGATTAAAATTAGGATAAAAAATAAAATATAATGCAATTTGGCACATATTTAGCTTCGATTTTAATGCATATAAGCGTAGTTTTAATTGCGCTATTAATTCCGAGTGCTCCGCCTATCAAACTTGATAAAGTTGTATATCAAGTGAGCTTGGTAGAAGGAGCACCAGGCGGACAGCTTTTGCCCTCTCCAGTACTTGGACACCAAGGCGTTGAAAGCGGTGTTAAAAAAGAAGTAAAACAGCTTGAAAGCTTGCCTGCTAAGGCTCAGCCACTAGTTGAAAATAAAGTTGATATTCCGGCTAAACAGCTTGAAACAAAGCCAGAGCCAAAGCTTGAGGCTAAGCCTAAGCCAAGTAGTGTTCCTGTTGAAGCTAAAAAGCCTGAGCCTAAGCCAGAAACTAAAAAGCCTGAACCTAAGCCAACGCCAAAACCAGAACCAAAGAAAAAAGAACCGGTAGCAAATACTGCTAAGCCGACAGTTAAGAAAAAAGAAGAGCCTAAGAAAAAAGCTGAAGTAAAGCCAAAAGTATCACCTCAAGATGCAATTAAAGCTGCTTTAGCTGATGCTAAAAAACAGGCTAAAAAAGAGGACTTTTCACGTCAGTCAGCACTTGCAGGCGCATTAGCTGAATTTAAAAAAGATAGTAGTAAAGGCACTGGCGGTGGCGGTGGCGGAGAAGGCGATGGGCCAGGCGGCGGTGGCATAAATGATGTTTATGCGGGGCTTGTGATGATGGCAATTCGTGCAAACTGGAGTATGCCTACTTTTTCTCGTGAAAACCTTGTCGCTGTTGTAAGAATTAAGCTTGATAAGAGTGGTAAGATTTTAGATAGTGATATTGAAAAAAGTTCTGGTAGAGCAGATTTTGATGCGTCAGCTGTAAATGCTGTCATTCGTACGAAGAATTTACCTGAACCTCCAACTAAAGAGCAACAAGATTTACTCTTAAACTTTAATTCCCTAGAACTTATGGGTGGTTAAATAAATGGTAAGTATAATTAAGTTTTTTATGTTTTTATTTGTGCTAGCATTATGTTCGCCAACTTTTGCTTTAGCAAATGAACAAGATATTTTAGCTAAAGCTATACCTCTGTGGCAGGCTAATGATAATGCAAGCCTTGTAGTTGCAGTAAGAATCGGCTCAAATGGAGAAGTTCTATTTTGTAATACAAGAGAAAGTTCAGGAAATATACATGATGATTTAGCGGCTTGCTCAGCAATAAGCAAAGCTCAACCTTTTGCAAAGCCTGTAAATGGTTTACCGACAGAGTATGTTTTTGAAATGTCAAAGGCTATGCAGCTAGCGCAAGCTATGCCTCAGGAAAATAACAGACGTGAAAGCGAACTAAGCATTGCTCCAAAGCCTAACACCTTTCCTACAGAACAAACAAAATCCCAGAACAAGCAAAATACTGATGATTCACAGGCTAGTGATAAAAATTCAAAAAGTGCAAATGGTGTAAAAGAAGAAAAAGCTGATGCACCAAAACCAGTTTTAGCTTTTGACCCAAGGGCGCAAGAAGCGTATAAGACAAACCCAATAGCGAAAAATAAAGCAGGTGCAAACTATGCAACAACAGCGCTTAACGCAATTAACCGCCATGTTGTAATTCCAAGAACTTTGAAAGAAAAAGTTTCTGTTGATGCTTTATTAAGTATTCAGTCTGATGGGACAGTGAGTGAAATGAGTATTTATAAGTCGTCTGGCAAAAAAGATGTAGACGATGCAATTATAGCGGCAGTAAAAAAAGCAGGTAAATTGCCTGCTCCAGAACGGTTTAAAAAAGTAATATTAACATTTAATCTGCATGGAATGTATTAGTATGAAAAAATTATTTTTAATTATGACTTTATTTGTGTTGTGCTTTTCGAGTGTAGCTCATAGTGCAACGCAAATTGATATTTTTGGTCCTGGGCAAAATATTGTTAATTTAGCAATGGCAGCCCCTCTTAAAAGCGGTAAAACAAAAGCAGCTGATATGGGCGTAAAACTCGAAGCAGCTATCATTGAAAACTTAAATTTTTTACCCTTCATGCGCTTAACTGAAAAAGCGGCAATCTTGGGTGGTGATGTACTCGATGGTTTTAAACCACCGCAAGTTGATTTTAAGCGTTTTCAAATAGCTGGAGCTGATTTATTAATTACAGCAGGCTGGCCTGATGGTGATAATTCTGGCGATAATGTTGAACTTCGCTTGTATGAAACATATTCTGGACAATTTGTTTTTGGTAATTCTTATTCAAACGTGACTGATAGTACAGTTCATGAGGTTGCAGATAGATTTTGTTCTGATTTAATGAAAGCCTTAACAGGTAAGGGTGATTTCTTTCTTTCAACCTTGGCTTTTGTTAAAACTGGTAATGCTGAAAAATTCCGTAAAGACATTTGGGTAGCTAGCCCAACAGGTAAGAGGTTACAGCAAGTTAGTAATATAACAGGGACAGCTCTCTCTCCTGCCTGGTCTAAAGATGGTCGCTATATAGTATTTAGTCATATAGATGATAAAAGCCATTCATTAGCTGTTTGGGATAGACAATCAAGCCAAATTAATCGCATCAGATTTCCTGGAAATATGGTTATTGCACCAGCATTTACACCTGAAAATAAAGTTGCCGTTAGCCTAGCAACTGGTGCATATCCTGATATTTTCTTGCTTGACCATTCATTCAAAAAAGAAAAAACTTTAGAGGAAAGCCAAGCAATTAATATTGCGCCAACTTTTGATGATAGTGGGACAAAAATGGCTTTTTGCTCAAGTCGCCTTGGCGGTCCACAAGTATTCTTAAAAGACTTAAGAACAGGTTCTGTTACACGTGTTAGCAGACAAGGTAATTATAATACTGAGCCCTTTATTAGCCCTGATGGTACTTTAATTGCCTTTTCACGCTTGACTGATTATGGTCATAGAATTTTTGTATATGATACAGTTACAGGCTTTGAGCGCCAAGTTACCTTTGGACCTGGTAGTGATGAGCAACCATCATTTGCACCAGATAGCTATTTCTTGGCTTTTTCATCTGATAGAGGTGGAAAAAGACAAATTTATTTAACCACTCGTCATGGTGGCGATGCTAAACTCGTTCCAACTGGTGGCGGTGAAGCATCATTTCCACGTTGGGGAATGCCTAAAAATTAAAAATATCATTGCTAAAATAAATTGATTTTAATTTGTTATTTTAGTAAGATATCTTTATATGCTTTTTATGTGTTGCATAAAAGAAATATGTTGTTGTAAAGTATTTTAAAAAAAATAAAAAAAATGCTTGACAATTTTTTTAAATCATAATATTTATATTCTCGCTTGGTTGACATGAACTTTGACAATACAGACGAGATCAGGGAGAGCATATGCTTAATTTGAGAAAAAGTTTTATAGTATTGGCAATGGTTGTTACACTTGGAGCAGGTTGTGCTCAAAAACAGGCTACTTCTGAAAGCTCACCGATTGAAGGTGCATCAGGCTCAATGGAGTACACAGAAATTGAACGTGCAGCGCAAGATATTTCGCAAGGTATTGTTTATTTCGAGTTTGACAAGTTTGACATTCAATCACAGTATAATGAAATGCTTAGGCAAAAAGCAGAGCTACTTAAAAATAACCCTTCAATCCGTATTCGCATCGAAGGAAACTGTGATGCAAGAGGAACTGAAGAATATAATTTAGCTCTCGGTGGGAAAAGAGCCATGGCCGCTTATGATTACTTAATTAGGCTTGGTGTAAATCCTGCACAAATGGAAACTGTAAGCTACGGGAAAGAACGTCCAGCTGTACTTGGAACAGGTGCAGATGTTTGGTCTAAGAATAGACGAGACGACTTCCAGATAATTGGCAGATAATATATTTTCGGAGCGTGGCGCAGCTTGGTAGCGCACCTGATTTGGGATCAGGGGGTCGAATGTTCGAATCATTTCGCTCCGACCACTTTTAAAAGGTTTATGATGAAAGTCATAAACCTTTTTTTGCGTTT
>CAYJPK010000026.1:0-26684 GCA_964372035.1 uncultured Desulfovibrionaceae bacterium
AGTGTGACTTTGCTTACCTTGATGGTAGTGATGTCAACTTAAAATACTATATGTTAAATATTGACTTATACCTATAATATGTTAAGTTTTTAGCCACTATTTAACCTTTTAAGGAGCAAAATCATGAGTAGCGATAAAGTTAAAATATTAATATCAGAGCCAGTTGATGCAGAAACAATGGAATTTTTAGAAAAACTTGGCGAGATTGATGTCACAGAAACAACAACTCCACGTGAAGAAATCAAAGAACGCATGAAAGATGCGACTGTATATATTAGCTGTACAGACCACGTTATACTTGACCAAGACATGCTTGATTGCGCACCAAAACTAAAACATATCGCCCGCTGGGGTTCAGGTTATAATAATGTTCATGTTGATGTTGCGACTTCAAAAGGTATTTTAGTAACAAATGCTCTTGGTGGTAATGCTGTCACCATGGCTGAATTTACAATGGGTCTTATGCTTGCCGCAGCAAGAAGAGTTCCACAAGCTATTGACGCTTCACGTCGTGGTAAACCTGAGCGTGCGGACTTCAAAGGCTTTGAACTTATGGGCAAAAGCCTCGGTATTATCGGTGTTGGTAATATTGGGAGAGAACTTGCAAAAAGAGCGCAAGCCTTTGGTATGAAAACTTTTGGCTATGATTTATATGCTAAAGAAAATGAATTTGAAATGTCTGGCATTGAAATGATTGGGTATGAGGAATTATTAAAAACATGTGATGTTATTACTGTTCATGTTCCTTATAATAAAAACACTCATCATATGTTTAAAAAAGCTGAATTTGATATGATGAAAAATGGCGTTTTATTCTTGAACATGGCTCGTGGTGGCATTGTTAAAGAAGATGATCTTATCAATGCTTTAAATAGCGGTCATCTTTTTGGTGCAGCCTTAGACGTTAGCGAAGAAGAGCCTATTTCAGCTGATAATCCGCTTTTACATTGTGAAAATCTTTTATATGTGCCACATATTGGTGGTCAAACTCCTGAAGCATACATGAATATTGCACGCATTGTGTGTGAAGAAGTAGAAATGTATATTAAAGGTGGACGCCCATCTCGTGCAATTAACCCTCAAGTATTTGCTTAGTCAATTCATACGTAGGTATTAATTGTGAAAGTATTAATTACAGGCGGAGCAGGCTACATAGGAAGCCATACTTGCAAGTATCTTGCAGCTTGCGGGCATGAGATTGTTGTTTATGACAATTTATCAAGCGGATATAAAGAATTTGCGAAATATGGCAAGTTTATATATGGTGATATTCGTGATACTCAAGCTTTGCGCGCCTGTATTAATACTTTTAAACCTGATGGTGTTATACATTTTGCAGCCTTTATTGCTGTTGGCGAATCTGTTACCGACCCTGGTAAGTACTATAATAATAATGTTATTGGAACACTTAGCCTTTTGCAAGCAATGCGTGATGAAGATGTCCATAATATTGTAGTTTCAAGCACTGCTGCTGTTTATGGTCAAGCAAGTGATGAAAAGCTTAAGGAAAACTCTATACTTGCGCCGATTAATCCATATGGGCATAGTAAATTATTTATGGAAAAAATGCTTGAGAGCTTTAATGTTGCTCATGGTTTTAATTATATTGCACTACGTTATTTTAATGCTTGTGGCTGTGACCCTGAGCTTGAAATTGGTGAGCGACATAAACCAGAAACCCACCTTATACCTCGAGCGCTCATGGCAACAATTGGTTTAATTCCAAGCTTAAGCCTTTTTGGCAATGATTATCCAACACCTGATGGCACTTGTATTCGTGACTATATTCATGTGTGTGACTTAGCAAGAGCGCACGCAATGGCACTAGAAAAAATTGTGGCACTGCCTAAAAAATCTTACGCAAAGGCTATTAATCTTGGTACAGGTACTGGCATATCAGTTCAAGAAATAATTGATACAATTAGAAAAGTTACTGAAAAAGATGTACCTTATACGATGGCACAACGTAGAGAGGGTGATCCTGCACAACTTATAGCTGATGCTAGCCTTGCTAAAAAAGAATTAAATTTTTCCCCATTATATTCTACTCCAGAACAAATTATAAGAACAGCTTATGCTTGGATTTGTAAAGATATTGAAAATCAAAAAGAAGAATAATTATGCAAAAAGTTAATATGCGCATTGCGGCCATTCACGATTTATCAGGCTTTGGTAGAACTTCACTTACAGTTGCTATTCCAATTTTATCGAGCATGGGTATACAAGTTTGCCCGCTTCCAACTGCAATTTTATCAACGCATACTGTTGAATATACAGACTTCACCTTATTAGACTTAACAGATGAAATGCCAAAAATTTTGAACCATTGGGAAAAATTAGGCTTGAAATTTGATGCTGTTTATTCAGGTTTTATGGCATGTCCTAAGCAAATGGATTATGTTGAAAGATGTATTGAAAACTGTTTAGAAGTAGGGGGATTAGCAATAGTTGATCCTGTTTTAGGTGACAATGGAATATTAGATGCGACAATGACTGTTGAAATGGTTGAACGTATGCGCCTACTAGTCACAAAAGCAAGTGTAATTACACCAAATTTCACTGAAGCAGCATTCTTACTAAATGAACCATGCAGAACAGAAATTTCAACAGAACTTTTAAAAGAATGGCTTGTTAAATTAAGTGAACTTGGACCTAAAACAATTGTTATTACAAGCGTTCCATCATCAAGCTTTAATGAAAATAAGCGCACGAGTGTGGTAGCACTTCAAGTTGAAAATGATGGTACAAAAAGATTTTGGAAAACTGATTGCCCTTATATTCCAGCACATTACCCTGGAACTGGAGATACTTTCACCTCAGTTCTTAGTGGCTGTTTATTAAAGGGAGATAGTTTGCCTATAGCTATTGATAGGGCAGTGCAGTTTGTTACACTTGGCATAAGAGCAACTTTTGGGCATAACTTGCCTGAGCGTGAAGGTATTTTATTAGAACGTGTGCTAGATAGCTTAAATGCACCACTTAATAGCACTTTTGAATTGTTATAGCTAGCTTAGCCTATTTTATAGTAGCTTTGGCAATGCTTCGCATACACAAATGTGGCTTAGCCACTTTCATTATTATAATACAGACTAGACGCTTTGCTTACGGTTTTAAAATCTTGCAAAATAGATATGAGATTTTGCAATTGGTTGGTGAAATATTTTAAAACAGCAAATCTGAAAAGCTTGAGCAAATTGCCAAAATATTAAATAAAAATACTGAACAAAAAAAACAAAAAATTACTTATAATCGAAAGGTTGCTTCATAGCTAAACGCTCAGACCTCTTACGTCGATACATCTCAATTAACTTATAACATAAAAAATAAGAAATAATAGTTGACGGAATAGCAATAACCAAGCCACCAATCATCATAGCAGCAAAAAACTTCCAGCCAAGCTCAATCATCTGCTCCATTTCAATCTGACTAGGGTCAAATGGTGGCACATCAAAAGGAGCTAGCGCAGCACCTATGTAGTAAAATAGCAAGTAAAGTGGAACCCAGTTAAGCGGATTAGAAATCCATGTTCCAAGAGCTGCAGCAATCTTACTACCTTTTACTGGAAAAGCTAGTGCAACTGCAACTATAGTTTGAAAAGGCAAAATTGGTAATAATCCAGCAAAAACACCCATTGCAAGACCAATTGCTATATTATGCGGCGAAGCCTTAATTCTAACTAGGCGTAAATACCAATATTTAGAAAATCTAATTAGACCTTCTTTCATCGTTTTATAATTCAAATTTGCCAAAAAATCTGTAAGCTTGCTCATATTTTAAAACCTAAATATATTGAAATTTCTTAATTGTTTAAAATAGCCCTCAAAATAGGACTTATCAGTATCATAAGCACCAAGTGTAGTAATTGCAAGTATAAAACCTAAAAACAACCATTCTTTAAAGGTTGAGGTTGAAAGAAGATTGTAACCTATACGTGGTTTTTTAGCAAATGGAAAAAGAGGTATGCCGCTTGGGTTTAGTGCATCAAGAGCTAAGTGGGCAAGTGCACCAAGCATTAATCCAAGAGCCATATTTTTTTGATACGCATCTAAATCTAGATAATAAGCAATTGCAAAACCTAAAACATAAAGCCCAAACCAGTGCAAAAAACCACGATGTATTTTGTTGAATATAGCAGTATCACGCCCACTGACCATACGTTCAAGCATATCAGGTAAGATTGCACCAGCTAAAAGTCCTGTTCCCATCGCAGGATCAACTTTAAACCAAACAGCAGCACAGGCAACAGAGGCTTGATGTGTAACCCATTTCATAAATAAGCCTTAAAATAGAAAAGTTGTCGCCAAACCAAGAAAGATAAAAAAGCCCATGGCATCGGTGATTGCTGTTAAAAATATACTTGAAGCATGAGCAGGATCACGCCCAAGCCAACGTAAAATAAGTGGAATAGAACCACCTGCAAGTGCACCAAGTAGCATGTCACACATTAGAGCAGCTCCCATAACAATGCCTAGAGTTGGTATTCCAGAAAATAACCATGCACCAAGGCAAGCACAAACGCCCATTACAATACCACTACTTAAACCAATTTTAGCCTCACGCAAAACAGCAAGCCATGCTTTACGGCTTTCAAATTTCTCAAGGGCTAATTGTCTAATCATAACAGCTAGAGCTTGTTGACCCGTATTTCCAGCTTGGTTAGCAACAATAGGCATAAGCACAGCTAAAATTGCCATAGTTGCAATAGAGCCTTCAAACAAATAAACCACACTCGCAGAAAGAGTTGAGTTTAAAAGGTTTAATAAAAGCCAAGGTAAACGCATACGCACAGACTCTTTCCAAGGTGTATCTACTGTTTCATCTGGTGACGCACCCACCATACCGAGCATATCTGAGCTTGCTTCATCTTCAATAACATCTAAAATATCATCATAGGTGATAATGCCAAGTAAATGATTTTTTTCATCTACAACTGGCATTGCCATAAAATCATATCTAGAAAATAATCTTGCGACTTCTTGATTTGGCATATCAAAAGGAACAGTGATAAATTCTTGTTCGTGCAAGCAACTATGTAAAATTTTTCCCGGAGGGCTTAGCATTAGTTCACGTAAACTTAAAACACCTAAAATAACACCTGTATCATCAACAACATAACCATAATAAGGTGTTTCTTTATCTTCCATCTCTTGGCGAATTTGGCTAATTGCTTCATCGGCAGTCAAAGTATCACGTAAGGTAATAGTTTCGGTATTCATGATACCGCCCGCTGTGTCAGGATCAAAAGTCATTAAGAGGCGAATATCAGCAGCATCTTCAACATCAAGATTATCTAAGATTTTATCACGATGCACTTCGTCAACTTCGTCCAAAACGTCAGCCGCATCATCTGGCTCCATTTCAGCTAAAATTGCACTAGCTTCATCTAATTCAAGATTCTCTAAAAGGTCACCGGCAAGCTCTTCATCAAGTTCAGCAATAGCACCTGCAGCTTCTTCAGCTGAAAGATTACGCACGACTGAAACTTGCTCTTCTAAGCTCAAGCCTTCTAGGTGCTCTGCAACATCAACAGCATGAGTAAAATCAGTATCTTCAAATGTAGTATCAGAAGAATTTACGATTCTATCATTCTCTTGTTCCAAATCGTTATTTTTCTGGTTAAAATCATTCATACCTAACTCCCAAACATACTGAAATTGCAAAATAAAAATAGAATAAAAAAAGCCTATACAAGGCTTTATTTTTAGGTCTTAGCCATACATTGTAGTTAACTTATAAAGAAATATTATTAAGCGTAGCCAATTAAGTAGTTCATAAGACGAAAAATATATATCATTACTTTTGTTACGAGTAAAGAGAATGATTGTGGCATTTTTGTGACTTTATTTAACTTAAATACTGAGCTTATAAAATCATTCTATATTTGACAAAATTAAGTATTCATATTAACAATTTTTAAATAAATATTTACCGTAAGGAGATTGTCATGGTGTTAAACAAAGATCAAGTTAAATCAATTATCCCACACAGAGAACCAATTCTTTTAGTTGATAGTGTTTTAGAGTTAAATGGTGAAGAAAGCTTAGTTGCTAGCTATACTGTTGACCCTAACTTAGAAATTTTTAAAGGTCACTTCCCTGAAGAGCCTATTTTTCCAGGTGTTTATACTGTAGAAAGCATGGCACAATCTTCAGGTGTTTTACTTTTATCTTGCGAAAGATACAAAGGAACAATTCCTTTATTTTTAGGAATTAACAACGTAAAATTCTTAAGCAAAATTAAACCAGGCGATACAATTAATATTCACACTAAAGTTTTAACAGAAAAAGCTGAAAAAAGAATTGTAACTTGTGCTTGTGAAGTATTTAATAATGGCGAAAAAGCTGCTGTTGGTGAAGTTACCTTAGCAATGAGATAATCAGCTATTTAACAATACTAGCTTTTAGCTATATTTAAATTGCCAAAAAAGTTATATGGTTTTTTGGCAATTTTTATTTTATATAGCTCAAATGCTTTACTTGTTCTTTTGTTAGATATATGATTTATAAAAAATTACAGAGGCAAGCCTTTGCTTACAGTTAGCAATAAAAAGCCAAAACTGAGTATTGCAATTTTAATAAAGTTTGTCATGGTACACTCCATAAGTTCAAATGGGTTCAAAATTTTGTACAGATATTTATTAAAGAGCAAAAATAATGCCAATGATATAATTAAATAACAAACTAAGGTTGATTATGAAGAATATATTCCTAGAGTATTTTGACAAAAAAAGAATACAACTCCTTGAAAATCTTATAAGTATTTGCATTGCAGAAGATGGTATTGATATTAGCTCTAATTCTGTTTTTAGCAATGATGATATGGCAAATGCTATTCTTGTGTGTAAAGAAGATATGGTTATTGCAGGTACACCACTAATCGAAATAGTATTAAAATTGACGGCAAACAATGCACCAGACTACAGCTTCGACGTTTTTTTGACAGATGGTACCAAGGCTAAGCAAGGTGATGTCATAGCTAAAATTTCAGCCTCAACCCGCCACTTGTTACGCTCTGAACGAATAATATTAAATTTAATTTCACATTGCTGTGGAGTTGCAAGTCTAACAAATAAATATGCTAAAGAGCTTGAGGGTAGTGGTGTTAAGCTTTTAGACACAAGAAAAACAATGCCTGGGCTTCGCTATCTTGATAAATATTCTGTCCGTATGGGTGGTGGATTTAACCATCGTTTTAATTTAGAAGATATGGTAATGTTAAAAGATAATCATATTGATGCTTCTGGCGGAATTATTGAAGCTGTTAAAGCTGTTAGGACTGCAAATGAAAATTGTCCACCAATTGAAGTAGAGTGTCGCAAAATCGAAGAAGTACTCTTAGCTATTGAAGCAAAAGCCGACCGTATAATGCTAGACAATATGGATAATAAAACCCTAAATGAAGCCTTATTATTAATTCCACAAGAAATTGAAGCGGAAATTAGCGGAAATGTAAGCCTTGAAAATATAAAAGAATTAGCATATGTTTCTAAAAGACAGCCACAATTTATTTCTGTTGGCAAAATTACTCACTCCGCTAGAGTTGCTGATATTAGTATGAAAATTGAAAGCTAGCTTTTTAGCTTTTCTAAAATAGAAGTTTATTATTTGTAAAATTACAAAATATACTGTTACGAGGACTTATGACTACAACGGCACTACAAATTGAAGGCTTTAAAACAAGCCTTGGCAAAAATCTTACTGTAATGGGACACCACTATCAAAATGATGCCATAATGCAACATTGTGATATTAGTGGAGATTCTCTTGAACTTTCACGTAAAGTAGCATCTGTTGATTCTGAACATATTGTTTTTTGTGGTGTGTATTTTATGGGCGAGTCTGCTGCTCTTTTAGCAAGAGAAGGTCAAAAAGTATATCTGCCTGAACTTGATGCAAATTGTGTTATGGCACAAATGACACCTGCCGATTTATTTGAAAAAACAATGCAAAAATTAACTGCAAATGGTCGTAAGTTAATACCACTTGCTTACGTTAATAGTACGCTTGCACTTAAAAATATTGTTGGTAAATATGGTGGTGCAGTTTGCACCTCCTCAAATGCACCTAAAATGCTTGATTGGGCATTAAAAGAAGGTGACGGTGTTATTTTTGCTCCAGATAAAAACCTTGCGCAAAATACTGCAAATATGCTCGGCTTAAAACAAGATGAAATTCACCTCTTAAATATTAAGCAAAAATGTGAAAACATAGACTTAGAGGCAGCAAACAAGGCAAATTTAATCTTATGGCCTGGTCTTTGCGCTATTCACGCAAAATTTAATGTTGATTTAATTCAAGATGCTCGTGGTGAGTTTCCAAATTGTTCTGTGATTGTACACCCTGAATGTAGTCCAGAAGTTGTCGCTGCTAGTGATGAAAGCGGTTCTACTGCCTATATTATAGATTATGTTAAAAACGCACAAGAAGGCAAAACAATTATTATCGGAACTGAAATTAACCTAGTTCGCCGCCTAGCAAAAGAGTATCGTGGTAAAATAAATATTATTCCTCTAAAGGTTAGCTCCTGCTCTCATATGGCAGCAGTAACAGCTCCAAAATTACTTACAAGCCTTGAGGAAATCCATAAAGGGACAGCAACTCCAATTGTTATTGATAAGGAGGTTGCAGAAAATGCTAAATCCACACTTGAGCGCATGTTTGCAGTAAAATGAAAACCTTAATTATACAACTGGCTCGCTTTGGCGACTTAATCCAAACTAAAAGATTAATTAAAAGTCTTAGTGGGCCGGTTCATCTTTGCCTTGATAGCAGTTTATGTGAAGTGGCAAAGCTTTTATATCCAAATATTATTTTACACCCAATTTATGCCCATGGTTATGATAATACTTTTGAAGTATTAAAACATAATAAAAGGGTCTTTGATGAGATTCAAAAACTTAGTTTTAATAAAGTTTACAATCTTAACTTTTCTGGCTTAAATTTCGCACTATCAACACTTTTTGAGGAAAAAACTGTCAGTGGTTATTTTGCTAAAAATGGTCAAAATACTAGATCAAAATGGTTTGATACTGTCTTTCGATTGGTGAAAAACAGGCAAATTTCAAATTTAAACATTAGTGATATTTGGGCTCACTTGCATAACTGTCCGATTAGCCCAAGTGAAGTCAACCCTATTGCAAGCCCAAAAGGTGAAGGTTTAGGAGTTGTTTTAGCCGGACGAAACTCAAAAAGAAGCTTATCGGTCGAAGCACTGGCTTTAAATATTCAAGCTCTTTTTGAAAAAATGCAAGCTCCAAATATATATTTACTAGGTACAAAGGCTGAAAGTCCTATTGCTCGTAATTTAATTCGTAAATTACCAGCAAAAATTATTCAGAAAACACAAGATTTATCTGGACGTACCTCATGGCAAGATTTATTTGTATTAGTGCAAGGACTCGACTTATTACTTAGCCCAGATACAGGAACAATGCATCTTGCTGCGCATCTTGGTGTTCCCGTTTATGGTCAATTTTTGGCATCTGCTCTTGCTTTTGAAACAGGAGCATATGGACTTGGGCATACAGTTTGGCAGGCTGATAAGGATTGTGTTCCTTGTGCTGAAACAACAAATTGCAACCATTGTTCATGTTTAAATGCTTTTAGTGAACCAGATTATTTACTAGCTTTGTCAAAAAATAAAGCATTGCCAGAAAAACTTGCAATATCACGCTTAGAAAGTGATTTTGATGAACTGGGACTAATCTATAAAGGTGAAAAAGCGAATGATTTAGCGCACAGAAGAACTATCGTTCGCAAAATGCTATTAGAATACTGTCTTAACCAAGATTTAAAAATGGAAAATACTGATAATTATCAAGAAATATTAAACAGTTTCTATTGTGAGGTAGACTGGATGTTACCAAGGATTGTATCATGAAGATTTTAGTGGTTTTACCATTTTATGGCGGCTCACTGCCAATTGCTCGCTATGTTGCAAAAGCCCTTGAAGATTTAGGACATATAGTTTCAGTTTTTGAAGCTCCTAGTTTTTTTCCTGCTTTCTCAGCCTTAGACGGTTTAGGTTTAGCAAAAGCAAAAAAGGATCAGCTTGAAATAAACTTTATCAACTTAACGTCTCAAGCCATCTTGGCAAAAGCTGAAGTATTTGAACCAAACCTTGTTTTAAGTTTAGCCCAAGCTCCTCTTAGCCGCTTGGCTCTACGTAAGTTTAAGCGTGATAATGTTGCTACAGCAATGTATTTTGTAGAAGACTATAATATTTTCAAATATTGGCGCTCCTTTGCTCCTGAATATGATTATTTCTTTATTATTCAAAAAGGCGAGTTTGAAGAACGCCTTAAAGAAATCGGCGCAAATGGTTTTTACCTGCCACTTGCAGCTCTTCCATCTTTTCATAAGAAACTTGATTTAAGCCCTGAAGAGAAAAGAAAATTTGGCTCTGACATAAGCTTTTTAGGAGCTGGCTACCCAAATCGTCGCTTAGCTTTTAGAGCCTTTACAGCTCTTAACTTTAAAATTTGGGGTTCTGATTGGGACGGCGAAACTGTTCTTGCAAAAAACATTCAAAATGCTGGTGAAAGAGTCGAAGCACAAGATGCCGTTAAAATATTTAATGCCACTAAAGTCAATTTGAATCTACACTCGAGTGTGCAAGCAAAAAACTTAGTAAGTCACGGAGATTTTGTTAATCCACGAACTTTTGAACTTGCCGCTTGCAAGGCTTTTCAATTAATAGACAATCGCTCATTATTACCAGAGCTTTTCGAAAGTGATGAACTTGCAACTTTCAATACTATTGATGAAATGCGTGATAAAATTCACTATTATTTAAACAATGAAGACAAACGCTTTGAAATGGCAGAAAAAGCCCATAAAAAAGTGATTGAAAAGCATACTTATCAAGTTCGTATGCAAGAAATGCTTAATATTATAAAAGAAACTCGACCTGATATTTTTGAACAAAAGGCAAACTCTGGTTATGAAATGCTTGGTGATATGAAAGATGACGTAAAAGCATTGCTTGAAGAGCTTGAGTTACCGTCCTCAACAAGTTTTGATGATTTGATTATTGCGCTTCGCAAAAAATCAGGCATATTAAAGCCACTAGAAAGTTCTTTATTATTCTTAGACGAGTGGCGAAAACAATATAGCAAATAAAGCACAAAAAAAACCTCGCTAAACATTAAGCCTCGCGAGGTTTTTTAGTATCAACTAATTTATTTATTCATGCTCAATAGTTTTAGCTGGAAATAAGTCCTCAAGTATTAAATACAAGGCAGGAACAAGTACAAGACAGATAAAAGAAGCAAATAAAATACCAAAGCCAAGAGAAATAGCTACAGGTATAAGCATTACTGCTTGTCTTGAAGTTTCAAAAATCATCGGTGCAAGACCAATAAAGGTAGTAATAGTTGTTAAAGTGATAGCTCTAAACCTTGCAATACCAGCCAATCTAACAGCCTTTGTAAGTTCAAAACCATCTTTTCTTCTGTTATTTGCAAAATCAATCAACACAAGTGAATCATTAACAACAACTCCAGATAATGCTAACATACCAATTAAGCTGATAACACTTAAGCTATAACCCATTAAAATGTGACCACCAATAGCACCAACAGCACCAAAAGGAATAGCCACCATAATAATTAATGGCTGCTTATAACTCTTAAATGGAATAGCTAGTAAAGCATAAATAGCAAGTAAAGCCATTACCAGCCCAACATATAAAGAATCTAAGCTTTCACGAATATCACTTTGCCTACCACCAAAATCCCAACTAAGTCCAGGATAGTTAGACATGAGCTCTGGCAAAACCTCATTTGTCACCGTTTCCATCATTAAACCAGTTGCAGAAGATGGATTAACAGCAGCTGCAACATTAACTGTGCGCTTACCATCAGTATGCTTAATAGAACTGTAGGCTCTACCATCATCAATCTCAACAACGTCACGGAGAAGAATTTCCATGCCTGTTGAAGTGCGTAAAATTAAGTTTTCAAAAACAGCTAAGCTTTCGCGATCTTCTTCTGGCATTCGGACTCTAACGGTTACTTCATCTCTTCCACGTTGTTGGCGAAGTGCAATTGAACCCTCAAAAACAGCACGAACCTGCCTTGCAATATCATCAGAAGTTAAGCCAAGTTGTTCTGCCAATGGTTTAAGGGTCATTTCAAATTGACGTTTCGTATTACCAACGCCAGTATCAATATCACTTAAATTACCATAGTTTTCGAGCATTTCACCAAGTGTAACAGCAGCTAAGTCTAAAGTTGCCGCATCACGATGCGAAAGGACTATAGTTAAGCCCTTACCAGAACCAGGTCCTCCACGATCTGATTCAAAAGAAATACTTTCCAAGCCTTGAATTTCACCTGTTTCTTTACGCCATAAGTTCGTCACAGTCCCCGTATCCAAAGGCCTAACATCTGTCGGTGTCAAATAAACAAGAGTATAAACACTGCTTCCACGAACAGAACTATAAATACCAATTGAAAGCTCATCTCCACCATTTTCAGCAACAACTTTTTCTGCTGAAGCAAGCAATCTATCTCTAACTCTTAAAACTCTTGATTCAGCAGTTCCAGTAGGAAGCACTGCTTCAACATAAGCATAATCTGATTCCGCTCTTGGCATTAAGTCAAAGCCAAGACGCCCAGAATAAACATATGCAACACTTATAACTAAAAATCCAATACCAATAGAAAGTACAGTATATCTGCGTTTTATTGCAAAATCTAAAATTGCTCCATAGCGATTTTCAACAAAAACTAAAAAACTTGAGCTAAATTTTGCTTGCAAGCGATTAATTCCACTAAGCCAACTTGTTTTAGATGGTTTAGTAGATTGGTGCGCTAAGTGAGCAGGTAAAATAAATAAACTCTCAATAAGAGAACAAAAGAAAACTGCTACAACAACAACTGGAATAGATGCCCAAATTTTACCCATTGTTCCGGGAATAAATAATAAAGGTAAAAAAGCAACTATATTTGTAAGAACACTAAATACAACTGGTATACCAACTTCACGTGTACCAACAACAGCTGCCTCAAGACGCCCTTTGCCACGCTCTCTCTCCGCACCAATATTTTCACCAACAACAATAGCATCATCAACAACAATACCAAGCGTTAAAAGAAAGGCAAACATAGACATCATATTGATGGTAATATCAAAAAATGGCAAGAACAAAAATGAGCCCATAATTGATACAGGAATACCTAAACTAACCCAAAAAGCAAGGCTTGGCTGTAAAAATAATGACAGTGCAATAAAAACAAGTACAATCCCAAGCCCCGCATTACCAATAAGCAAGTCAGCTCTATCTTCAAATACATCAGCTGAGTTATAGGTAATATCAATATGCAAGCCCTCTGGCATAATTTGATTTAAACGCTCAACAACTTTTTTAGTTGCATTTGCAACAGAGCTAGGAGTTTGATCGCCAATACTATAAACTTCTATTGCGATTGCAGGCTTTCCATTAAAACTTACATGTCTTGATGTATCTTCAAAACCATCTGTTACAGTAGCAATGTCCTCAAGCAATAAGCGACCACCTTTTTCATCTGTCCTGATTGCAATAGTATTAAACTCATTGGCATAATCTTTACGCTCATTTAAGCGAACTAAAATATCGCCACTAAGTGCATTGATTGAACCACCACCAAGTTCAATGGCATTTTGTTTAATAGCATTTGATACATCAGTTATAGTCAAATTATAACGTCTAAGATTTTCTTGTGATATTTCAATAATTATCTCATGATCAAGTACGTTATCAAGTTCAACTTGTGTAATATCGGGTGAAAGCAATAACTCATCTCTTGTTTGCTCTGCCCATTCTCTAAGAGCTAATGGATCAACATTACCATTTAACATGAGCCTAAGAATCTGGCGCTTTGTACTGCGAAGTGAAACTTGAACAGGCTCTGCTTCAACAGGAAAGGTTGTAATCCTATCAACTTCTGCCTTTACATCTTGCAAGACTACGTTGTTGTCAACACCATCTTCAAGCTCAATCATCACAGAACCAACACCCTCAGTTGAAGTTGAGGTAACCTCTTTAATCCCGTCTACACTTTGCACCGATTGCTCAATAGATAAGACAGCTCCTTTTTCAACTTCTTCAGGTGTTGCACCTGGTATTGTTATTGTAATCTCAATAACACCAAGTTCAAACTCTGGAAAAACCTCTTGGCGTAATTGCAATCCCAAAATTAAACCGCCAATCAGCATTACCATCATTAATAAATTAGCCGCAACAGAATTATTGGTCATCCAAGCAATTGCACCACGACTTAACTTGCGTGAAGGAATCATTGTTTACCCTCATTTTGTTGCACTTTTTGTTTTGCATTGCTATTAGCATTTGCACCAACAACTTTAAGCTCCATTCCCTCAACAGCAGTAGTTAAATCAGAGCTAACAACAACATCGCCGCTATTTAAACCACTACTAATATAAATATTATCAGCATCACGCCAAAAAACTTTCACAGGAACAATATTAAGCTTATTATTTTTTATAATCCACGCCTTATCACCAGAACGAAAAGCCTCACGTGGTATTGCAATTAAATTATCTATTTCGCCAGAATTGATTTGAACTGTAACTTGATCACCTAAGTATAAAGGAGCTTCTGCTTCACCTTGTGCAAGCGGGTTTTCTACTGAAATAATAACTTCACCCATGCGTGATTCTGTATCAAGCGAACCTGAAATATTTTTTAAAGTACCAATACGGTTTGTGCCAGAGCTTGTAAAAATGTCGACCTTTGCACCTGAAACTAAATTTAATTCGTGTATACGATCAAGCGCAAGAGTTGCTTCAACCCAATATTCATCAGTGCCACTTAAGTTTGCAAGAATTTCACTTGTTGTTACTTGACTACCAACACTTATTTCACGTGAAGTAACTATTGCATCAAAAGGAGCTCTGATTTTTGTACGCTCTAAGTTTAGCTTTGCTTCATCTAAATCAGCTTTTGCACTTTCGATTGCAGCCTTAGCTTGGTCTAAATGTGGCTCACGAAGAGCTAAATTCATGTCAGATTTAATATCAATATCAGGTAAAGTTCTTTGCAATTGTTCAAGCTCAGCCTTTGCAACACGTTGTTGACCCATTTCAATTTCTAAGTTCGCTTTTGCAGTTTCATATGCGCTTTGCTTACGCCTAACATCAAGCTGATAATCGCTAGGATCAAGCTCTACCAATATATCATCTTTTTTTACTAAAGCACCTGGTTGTAAATTATCACTAATTTTTAAAACAGTTCCACTAACTCGTGGGCGTAAATCTAAATCTTGAGAGGCTTGAACAGTTCCTAAGGCTCGTGTTTTCATTTCAAGAGAAGTTTTTTCAACAGTTATAGCACGCACCATTGGCACAATAGCAACAGACTCACGCTTTTGTGGTTCAGGTTTGCTAAATATCATAAACCATGCAACAACAATGCTTATTATTAAAATAACTAAAGGTATCAAAATCTTTTTCACGTGACAATTCCTTTATAATTAAATATCTCCACCGAGTGCACGATGAAGAGCGATTTGATAATTTAAGAGAGTACTTTTTTGACGCAGTACAGTAATTTCTAGAGACTCAGCTTCTTTATGTTGAGTTGCAAATAATAAGAAACTATCTCGACCATTTAAATAACTCTTAACAGCTTCTTTTTCAGCTATTTGGGCTAAATTTAAACGTGTTTCTAGTAGTTTTACATATTCCGCCTGCTTTTGAACATTAATCATGGCATTTTGAATATCACTAATAGCATTTGCAACTGTTTTTGCATAAACTTGTACCTTTTCCTCTGCAACAGCTTGAACCCTATCAAGCTCAGCACTACGATAGCCACCGTCAAAAATTTGAGCTGTAATATTTGCTATTAAATTCGCAACCCACTGCGTAAATAAAATAGAAGATGGACCACTAGTTGCAATATCAGCACTTAAGTGTAAACGTGGGAATTGATCAGCCTTTGCAGCACTAATATCCCACTGGCTAGAGCTTAAATCATGCCAAGCAGCTCTTACATCTGGTCGCTGCAACATTATGTTGATAGGTAAATTAAAATTAAAATTATTTGTAGCATTATAAGTTGGCAAAACATTATCTATTATTTTTTGCTCATTGCCAGGCATTTGACCAAGCAGAACAGCTAAGCTATTTTGCAATCTTTGCTGTTGAGCATAAAGTAATGGTAAGTCTGCTTGCGATGCTGTGTATGAGCCTTGCTGTTGCAATACATCTAAACCTGTGCTTAAGGAGTTACCAAAGCGAAAAGCAATCGCTTCAAGTAAAACTTTATTGGTTTGAATTTGTCGTTTAACTATTTCAATCTCTGCTTGAGTTGCAACTAAATCAATCCAATTAGTAGCTACTTCAGCTGCAATTGTCATACGAGAAGTCTGAATATCTTCTTGTCTTGCAGAAACATTAGCAAGCTCGCTTTCTTGTAAACTTCTGACTCTTCCCCATAAATCAAGCTCATATGTTGCCGCAAGGTTTAAGCTTAAGCTATCAGAAGCAATTATACTTCTGCTATTATCTTGACGAGTTGAAACAGCTGATGCACTTCCCTCAAGACCAGGAAGATAGCTTGCTCCAGCCTTTCTCGCACTAGCTTCAGCCTGCCTAAGGCTTGAGTATGCCATTTGTAAATCAAAATTACTGCTCAGTGCAGTATCAATTAGACCATCTAAAGTATTACTATTAAAAGCGCTCCACCATTTTTCATTCGCCACAATTTCAGAACCTTGACTTACATAATTATCAGGCAAGTTCAAAAAATCTGAATTCATTTTATCGGGTGCAAAGGGTGCGCAAGCACCAAGGCTAAGTGTAAGTAATAATGTTGCATATAATTTTAACATCAATACGTCCTAATTTTCCTACTCCATTTTGAACAGGTAAAAACTACCTATCAAAATCATAAAAATATATTTTTAACAATTTTAAAGCAAGCCTACTTGCTAAAACTGTTCCATAAGCTGAAACTGCCCATATAGTAAAGAGATTTGAGCATAAGTCAACTCATTAAAAACAAGTATTTTGTATAAAAAATATACGCCAATTGCATAATTTTTTTACAACTAGAACAAAAAATACACTAGGCATAAATATTGCATAAAAGCTACTAAACGACATTTTATGTCAAAAAACTAACGAAATTTTTATTGTATGTGCGAGGTTAATTATGGATAAGAAATTCCCTATTTTTAATATGTTGTCTTCTGAGGAAAGAGAAATTTTATCAAATCTTGATTCAGCAGCAGGGCAAGACGCACCTAGCTTAACATCTCAAATTTACTATAAAAAATCAATGTTAAATGCTTTAAATTCATTTATGGCGCTTGAAAGTAAGTTTGCAGCTATTATGCCAGAACCATGCTTACGCGTACAATAAAAATTATTTATAGCATTATTAAATTTATTTATATCAAAACTTTTAAATACCTTGATTGTTCATGCAATCAAGGTATTTGCATATAAATAGTGTGTTAAAAACATATTTTTAGGTCAATAAATCTTTCTTTACTTCATAACATATATATTTTATAGTACATAAAAAACATGCGGGGCATAAAATGAGCCAAGACAACGAATTAAACCGTGTACGCTATGAATACACTAAAAATAGCGAGCTTAAGCTAGAGTATGCTCATGGTGTTTGGGGCGGTATCAATCCGCAAGGTGAAATAGAGATTAATTTTTATACTGAAAGCGATAAACTACCCCCATCGGCTGAATACATTATTGCACCAGATGGCAATATTGCAAGTGAAGTGTTGCAAGGCAATGCTGAACCTAGAACAATCGTACGAAATATTCATTCAAAAATTTTAATAAATGCCCAAACTGCAAAAGGGCTATATACCTGGCTTGAAGACAAATTGGAAACGCTACATGGCGAACAATCACCTATTATAACAGACATACATGAACCTAAGCAATGAGAAAAAGATGTTAGCAAAAAAAAAGAAATTTTCACTTATCCCAACTGAAGAAAAAGTTTTAAAATTATGTAACTGGCTTGAAGAAAGCAAGGCTATTGATACATATGCCTTTGATATTAAAGAATTAAGCAGTGTTACAGATGCTGTAATTATTAGCTCAGCAAACTCCGTGCGCCATGCGCAAAGCTTAGCTGAGAATATTGCTAGTTTTTGCAAGGCTGAAAATTTAGAATTTATGCGTATGGAAGGTCAAACAACAGGTCAATGGATTTTAGTTGACTTAAATGATGTTGTTATTCACATTTTCCAAAAAGAAGTACGCGGATTATATGATTTAGAAGGTCTTTGGCCACAAACAAAAATATTTTTTGACTCACGCAAAGAGGAAAACAATGCATAAAAAAACTTTATTGTTAATATTAGACGGCTATGGCTACGCAGAAAAAAGCGAAGGAAATGCTGTTAGCATTGCTAATACTCCGACAATAAATGCTTTATTTAATCAAGAAGGAGTTTCAACCCTAAAAGCGTGCGGCACTGCTGTTGGACTTCCAGCTGGTTATATGGGCAATTCAGAGGTAGGGCATTTAAATATTGGATCTGGGCGAATTGTTTACCAAGATATGGCTCGTATTGACGTTGCTATTGAAACAAAGGAAATTGATAGAAATGAAAATTTATTAGCTCTTTTTGATGAAACTAAAAAAAGAGGTGGTAAGCTTCATTTACTTGGACTGTTGTCAGATGCTGGTGTTCATAGCCACATTGCTCACCTTGAATATATTAGCGAACTTGCAAAAATGCATAATGTTGAAGTTAGGATTCATGCTTTTATGGACGGAAGAGATACTTCACCTAACTCTGGCATTGATTTTGTAAAACAAATCACTGCGTATTTAGAAAAAAGCAAAAGTGGTAAATTAGCAAGTTTGTGCGGTCGTTTTTATGCTATGGATCGTGATAAGCGTTGGGAGCGTGTAGAGCTTGCCTTTAATATGCTAGTAAACGGCATTGCAAATTTTGAAAAAGATGCTGTAAAGGCAGTTCAGGATTCTTACGATCGTGGTGAAACAGATGAATTTATTAAACCAATACTCCTTACTGATTCTGAAAATATAAATGATGTAACTATTAATGATGGTGATGGTGTATTGTTTATTAATTTCAGGGCAGATAGAGGTCGTGAAATAGTTAGAACCTTAATAGATAAAGACTTTGACGCCTTTGAGCGCAAAGCCTTACCTAATTATGCTGGCTTTGCAACAATGGTTTCATATGATGAGGATTTAGCTGTAAATGTTTTATTTGAAAAAGAAAACTTAGCTGAAACCCTAGGCGAAATTGTATCACAAAACAAATTAAAACAACTTCGCATTGCAGAAACAGAAAAATATGCTCATGTCACTTATTTCTTTAATGGTGGACGTGAGGAATGCTTTGAAAATGAGGATAGAGTTTTAGTAAACTCACCAAAAGATGTTGCCACATACGATTTAAAACCGAGCATGAGCATCTATGAAGTAACTGAAAAATTGCTTGAAAGATGGAATAGTGGTAATTATGACTTTGTAGTTTGCAATTTTGCTAATCCTGATATGGTAGGGCATACAGGCAAAATGGACGCAACACTAGCGGCATTAAAAGATGTTGATGAATGTGTTGCTAGGGTAGCAAAGGCAGTTTTTGAAAGTGGTGGAATTTTAGCCTTAACCGCAGATCATGGTAATGCAGACGAAATGCTAAGCCCTGATGGCAAGGTAAATACAGCTCATTCTCATAATCCTGTACGCTTTGGTATTTATGAAAATAACAAAGCCCTAGAACTGCAGGCAGAAGGTAAATTAGCTGATATAGCTCCAAGCTTACTTGATTTATGGAATATTAATAAACCAACACTTATGGGTGGAAATAGCCTCCTAAAAAAGGCTTAAGCAAAGTTACTTAAATTACAAAGCTTAATTAAGGATATATAGTGATAAAAACAAAAAAACCGACGCAGCCTGTTTACCCTGATGGCATGGATATTGTTTTCAAATATAAGTGTCCTCATTGCCAAGCTGATAACACTATGCTTGCAACTGCACAACCAGCACTTGCACAGTGTGGAGCATGTGGATTATTTTTCCCTATTGTTCCAATAGATGGTAAATCTTTGCAATATATAAAAATTATGCTTGCAAATGGCAAGGCTGCTGTTGATCCTGATTTCTTATAAAAATTAAGGTTTAGATATTGAAAAATTATGCAAAAAAGGTAATAATGTTTCAAATGTAATCACCCAAACAACAAGGGGGTAAGTATGATATATGTATCAGATTTAATGACTGAAGACGTTTTTACTTTAAAAAGAACAGATACTCTTAGTGATGCTAGAGAGCTTATGCAGCTAGCTAAGATACGTCATTTACCTGTTGTTGATGAGGATCACAAGTTTATTGGGCTTATAACGCACAGAGATTTATTATCTTTTGCTATTTCTAGGTTTGCTGAAATAGAGACACAAGAACGCATTGAAATGGAATCAGTTCTTTTTATAGGCAGCATAATGCAAACAGAGATAGCCTCTGTTAACGCACAAACCTTATTAGTAGAGGCGGCTGAAATTTTATATCGCAATAAATATGGCTGCTTGCCAGTTCTTGATGATAATGGCAAATTAACTGGAATTATTACAGAAGCGGACTTTTTGCGTCTTGCTATTGCTTTGCTTAGATAGCTTTATATTAATTTTATTGTACGGTTTAATATGAAAAAACTCATTATTTGTTTAATTATGCTTAGCTTTGTTTTTACTAACATTGCGAGTGCAAACGAAAAGTTAAGGATTGGTGTTGGAGTTGAATATCCTCCCTTTTCTTATCATAATGAAGCAGGGCTTTTGACAGGTTTTGATGTCGAAGTTGCTAATGCTATTTGTAATGAGTTAAAGCAAATATGTTCAATTAGACCTATATTGTTTGGAAAAACATTTGAGGAGCTTGAAAAAGGGGAGCTTGAAATGCTAATTGCTAGCACTAGTGAAACTCCAGAACGCAAAGCTATTGCAAATTTTTCAAAATCTTACTATTATTCAAAAAGTGTTTTTTTAACTGTAAATGATAAAAAAGTCGTAAACTCAATAAATGATTTTAAGGATAAAAAAATTGCTGTTGTGGAAAAGACCTTGCACCAAATGCATTTACAAAAAGAATTAAAAGATAATACAAAAATAGTTCCAGTAAGAACTTTTATTGAAGGTGCTTCTTTGTTGAAAGAAGGTAAAGTTGACTACTTACATATTGACGGACTTGCAGCATATACTTATTTATTATCTAAGGACGGAGTTGGTATAAGTTCTGTTCATGAAGAAAATATTGATTTGAGTATTGATTTGCCAGCTAAAATAGCCATAACTAAAAAAAGACCTGAACTTTTAGCTAAGGTTAATATTGCTTTAGAAAAATTAAAAAATACTGGCGATTTAGACAAGATATACCGTAAATTTTTTCCATTTAGTACCTATTGAGAGTTATTATGCATTTAAAAAACTTTATTGCAATTACATTTATTCCAATGCTAGTTACCATTGTAGCTATTTTATTTTTATTATTTAACTCATTTAGTAAAATAACTGCAGCTACTGATGCGTACAGCAATCACGAACTTCCCACAGTTCTAAATAACTATAAAGCATCTATGGGTATAGAAAACATTAAGCGCAATGTAGCTATGGTTTATGCCAGTGTTGGAAATATGGAAAGACGCAAAGCCCTAATAGTTGCTCAAGCTATTGCAGCTGAAGAAGCCTTTAAAAATAGCCCAAAATTACAGGAAAAAATTAATATTGCTATTGGTTATTTGCATCGAATGTACGAGCTAAAAAACAAACATATCCAACAATCAAATGTAACCGATACAAATTTACAAGAAATTATAGATTTACGTAACTCTACTATTTTTAATGATAAAATCCCACAAAAACTTAAAGACTTAATTAAAGAAATTTCTGCTGTTGGTCTTCAGTATAATATATTGAAAACCCACACCAAAGAAAGCTTTGCAGAATTTGAAGCAACGCTAAAACCTCTTCTTGCTAGTATGTATAAAGTTAATATTTATGAAGAAGTTGCACCTGTTGAACTAATATCTAAGATGTATTATCTCATAAATGAGCTTTTAGACATAAAAAACAAAAGCATTAATGATAATGAGCAAATTAAAATTGAATTTGCTAAAATTAATAAACTCTTAAATGAAATATTGCTAGATTTAAATGCAGATTCAACAAAAAATGCCTATCATAGCATAAAAAATGTTGAAGCGACTGTAGAGTTTACTAAGCATTATCTTGCAGCTCTAATTGCAGCCTTACTTATTGTTCTTGTTACTATTTACTATGTAATTAATAAGTATTTGCGTAATCCGATTAAGATTATTTCAGCTGACCTTGAAAATATCAAGGCTGCAAAACCAATTAGTGGTTCAACTAATATAAAAATTACAGAATTAAAAACAATTTCTGATTTAATTACAGAATTTAATACTCAATTATCCTCGATTTATGCTTTATCTCGCAACTTAGAGCAAGAAAAAGAGCTACTTACTAACATGGTAATTAAAGACGGTTTAACAGGTATTTACAATAGACGTTATTTCGATATTGAGTACAAAAAATTACTTGAAGAAATCTCTATAAATCCAAGACATTATACAATGATGATGATTGATATTGACTTATTTAAAGTATATAATGATACTATGGGTCACAGTGCTGGCGATGATTGTATTACAAAGGTTGCTCAAGCTATCCAAAGTAGTTTATATCGTAGTACAGATAAAGTTTTCAGATATGGAGGTGAGGAATTTGCAGTTATCTTACCTGGTGTTTCAAAAGAAACCTCTGTGCGCTTAGCAGATCGTATTCGCACTCATATCTTAGACTTACAGTTGCCACACCCGCACTCAACAGTTGAAAAAATTGTTACTATTAGTATTGGTGTTGCGTCATTAAAACCAAACGATCTTGTTGAAGAAAAAGACTTCTTGAACTTGGCTGATGATGCATTATATAAAGCAAAACAAAATGGCAGAAACCAGGCATACTTAAACACTATAGAAAATTTAAATAAATAGAAGGCGGCAAAAATGTTTGATGGTAGTCCAAAACCTTTAAAGACCCAAAAAGCACCTCAACAAATTATAAATACTATTCGACGTGGTATATTAACTGGTGAACTAAAACCAGGTGAAAAATTACCATCAGAACATGATTTAATGTCACATTTTGGAGTTAGTCGCCAAACAATGCGTGAAGCATTGCGTGCTCTTGAGGCTTTTGGTTTATTAACAATAAAGGTGGGAAGTTGTGGCGGAGCATTTGTTTCTGAAGTTGACAGCAAAACTGCTCAGATAGCTCTTAGCAATTTCTTTTTCGGTAAAATTTCACTTCAACAAATTTTCCACGTGCGCCAAGCAATTGAGCCTTATGCTGTACGCCTTGCATGTGAAAAGTTAGCTGAAAAAGATGAAATGCTAACAAAAATTCTTGCTGATAATATTGCAGAGTGTAAAAAAAGCCTTGAGCTAAAAGATTTTGCAAAATTAAGAGAACTAGAAATAGAGTATCACCATCACTTGGTTAATGCTGCTAGCTGTAATATTTTTACTTTAGTGCATGATTTTGTTCAATCTGTTTTGCTTGAAGTGAAAAATGCAATTAAAACAAATGCTGAATTTTCAACTCGAGTCATAGCCTCACATGAAAGAATTCTTCATCATTTACAAGAAAGAAACGCTGAAGATGCTGCTAGTGAAATTTCAAAACATCTTAGCATAGTAGTTACTGAACTAAAGAAAATAGAAAATTGTGAATCCTTAATGCAATGGAATTAAAATGAAAAAAATATTTTTACTGCTTACTTTGGCCATGCTACTAGCTGCTTGTAGTAGTAAGCCTGTTCGTGAAGTACGTCAAGATGTTGACTTTAGCCTAACACAGCAAACAACTGTTTACATTGATGAATGGGTTAGATTATCAGGTGTGCAAGTTTTCATTTCTCCTACAGGACCAGCCGTTTCTCCTCCAACTGCAGTGTTTATGCCATTTCGTATGACACAGCAAATGGAAAATGCCAGATCAATTGGTTATAATATTTCTCGCATAATTTGGCAAACATTTTTAAAAGAAGGTGCTCTGCCTACAATAGAGTTTGCTGACAATGCACATGCCTACAGACCAGACTTAGCTATTGCCTACGCTAGAGCTAGAAATGCTGACCTTGCAATTGGCGGAACAATAAATTATTTTGTTGATGGTGGAACAGTTGGAGATTCTTCAGCCTCAGTTACCATAGATATTTATGATGTAAAAACAGGTAATTTAATGTGGTCAATGGGTCAAAGTGGTATAATGCAACACTCAACTGTAAATGATTATTTACTATTTGCAGTAAAGCACCGCCTACCTAGCGATCCAGCTAGTGCCTGTATTGTTGGCGCTACAACAGATTTAGCACGTATAGTCCAAGCTTGGGCTTACAATATTAGACCTAAGGAAAAATCTTTATTTAACTTTCAACCAAGTGCTTTTTAAGGAGTTTAAGATGAACATGTTACAAGGCAAAACAGCGCTTATTACTGGTGCTAGCCGTGGCATTGGTTATGCTATTGCAGAGGCAATGTATAACGAAGGAGCAAAAGTTTATATTGTTGCTCGTAATGCAGAAGAATTAAAAAAATCTGCTGCTCAAATTGATGTTAAAAATGAAAATCGCGTAATTCCAATAGCTTTTGACGTAGCAAACCTTAATGCTATTAAAGATGCTGTGAAACAAATCGAAGCTAATGGCGACAGCATTAATGTTTTAGTTAACAATGCTGGCGTTAATTTACGTGGTACAATTGAAGAAATTAGCGAAGAAACTTTTGATACCGTTCTAAATGTAAACTTAAAAAGTATATTTTTCCTTACTCAAGCTGTTTATCCTATGCTTAAAAAAGAGGGTGGAAAAATAGTGAATATTGCTTCACTTATGTCTGAAATTGCTCGTCCAAACATTTCACCATACTGTGCATCAAAAGGTGGTGTTCGCCAATTAACTAAAGCAATGGCAATTGAAGGTGCTGAGTTTAATATTCAAGCAAATGGCATTACCCCAGGATACATTGCTACAGAAATGAATAAACCATTAATTGAAAATAAAGATTTTAATGAGTTTATCATTAATCGTACACCAGCTAAAAGATGGGGAGATCCTAAAGACATCGCATCAACAGCTGTTTTCTTAGCATCTTCAGGTTCTGATTACATTACTGGGCAAATTATTGCAGTTGATGGTGGCATTTTAGCCGCATTATAATAAAAAAAGATTTAATTTCTATATAAGGAGAAAATGATGAAAGCTGTAGTTTTACATAAAATTCATGACGTTCGTTGGGAAGAGCGTGATGAACCAAAACTTGAACAACAAGACCAAGTTATCGTTCGTATGTTACGTGGCGGTATCTGTGGTTCAGATATGCACTACTATGAAGAAGGTAAAGTTGGTACAACTATTATTGTGAAACATGACTTTATTTTAGGTCACGAAGGCGTTGGTATTGTTGAGAGCGCTGGTGACAATGTTCATAACGCTAAAGTTGGCGATATGGTTGTTATTCGCCCTGCTTGCGCTTGCCATAACTGCAGATACTGTAGTGAAGGTTTATATTCTTACTGCTTAAACTCAACACACCTTGGTTCAGCTTCAACAATGCCACACACACCTGGTTTGTTTGCTGATAAAGTACGTGTAAAAGATGAGCAAATTAGAGTAGTTAAAAACATCAGCCCTGAAATTGCTGCTTTTGCTGAGCCAATGGCTGTTGCATTTAACGGTGTTCGTGTTCTTGGTGATATTGTTGGTAAAGACGTATTAGTTATGGGCGGCGGACCTATCGGCGCTCTTTGTGCAGCTGCTGCTCAAGTTCAAGGTGCTAAAAAAGTAACTGTTGTTGACGTACGCCAATTACCACTTGATATTTGCTTAGAAATGGGCATTGATGCTGTTGTTAACTCAAAAGACAATCCAGAGCAAATCAAAGAGTGGAAAGCAAACAAGGGTCACTTTGACTGTGCTATCGAAGCATCAGGCAACGCTTTTGCTTTAGTTGATGCAATGGGTATGGTAAAACCAGAAGGTACCATTTCACAAGTTGGTATGTTCCCAGCAGGTAAAGAGCCTAGCGACATTTCAGCAATGATTGTTAAAGGCTTAAAATGGTTAGGTGTTTTCCGCTTCTATGATGAGTTTGACCAAGCAGTTAACGCTCTTGAACGCGGCTATATTGACCCAACACCACTAATTTCAGCTTCTTACCCTGCAGCACAATGCGAAGAAGCTATCAAAGAGGCGATGAGCCCTAACACCTCTAAAATTCAATTAGTTCTTGCTGAAAAGTAAAACTAAAATATCATTACAGTCGGTGTTTAATATAACTTACACCGACTGTTCACAATCTTACTCAAAAAATTAAATATGAATAATTACAACGAAGACGACAACAAAAGAGATAGTAGAGAACGTAAACCGTTTGGTGAACACAAGTCATTTAATAACCGTGAATCTTCTGACGGAAACCGTAGAGAACGTAAGCCTTTTGGCGATAGAGAGCGCAGACCTTTTGGTGAGCGCAAATCTTTTGGTGATCGTGAACGTAAGCCGTTTGGTGACCGTGGCGATAGAAAGCCGTTTGGCGATCGTGAACGCAAACCTTTTGGCGATAGAGAGCGTAAGCCGTTTGGCGA
>CAYJPK010000027.1:0-26165 GCA_964372035.1 uncultured Desulfovibrionaceae bacterium
TAGAACTTGAGTTCTGCATTAAGTTAAAATAAAAAGTGCCTATCCAATGCGGGAGAACCCACCAACATGGGTAAAAGAAAACTTTAAAACCCTTGCTTACCGATTAGGCTATGATGTTAAAAAAATAAACTTAATATAATAATTTATAATTACAAAAAAAAATTAGCAAGCAAAAAGTTAAATTTTGCAATAAAATTTAATTAAGTGCGTACAAGTATTTAAAATGATATAAAAATAAAAATATGAAAAAATATAAAAATAAGTTGATAATTTTGTTCAAAAATTTTTAACTAATAATTCCTGTATGATACACTGTGTCAGTAAGTATGGAAATAATTTTGCAGGGTTGACTTATGCTATGTTTTTGGGTAAAAGTGGAAAAAAGTGGTATTTAGTGGTAAATGCTTCTTGGTTGATATTTAATCAATCATCAGTCTGAGGGAAGGTCAATCCATGAATTTTAGTGGTCACACATATAGAACCCTTGATGCCAAGGGTAGGCTTGTCTTGCCGCCTGAGCACAGAGATATTTTAAATCTTTGTGGTGACGATGGCAGATGCATGTTTACTATGGTTGATGGGTGTATCAGAGCGTTTCCTTGGGCGCAGTGGGTTGAGTTTGAATCAAAATTTAAAAAGCTTGTTAATCCCTCAAAAAAGGTCCGTGATTTTCGTCGTATGACTATAGGCGGAGCTGAAGAGATGATATTAGATGCTCAAAATAGAGTTCGTTTATCTCGTGCTCATATGGAATATGCAGGAATTACAAAAGAAGTAGTTATTTTAGGAATATTAGACCATTTTGAAATTTGGGACGTTGACAAGTATAAAGCGTTATGCAGTGAGTCATATGATGATGTTTCCGCTGACTTATCAGAAATGGGAATTGACATTTTATTCTAAAGGCTTAGCTAAGGTATGATTATGAATATTTCAGATTTAAGAAATCAAGACTCTAAGGCAGAGCATATACCGGTGCTTTTGGCTGAGCTTATGGAAGCCATTAATCCAAAGGCTGGTGCTAAGTATTTAGATGGTACACTTGGACTTGGTGGTCACTGTTTAGCATTAATGCATAGAAGCGGTGGGCAAGCAGAGATGTGTTGTCTTGATAGAGATGAGCAAGCCATTGAAATTGCTAGAAATCGCTTAAGTATGTATAAGGATAAAGTTCATTTATTCCACACAAAATATAGTGATTTTGAAAGTGCCCTTGATGAGCTTGGCTGGAGTGAGCTTGATGGTGCATATATTGATATTGGCGTTTCATCAATGCAAATTGATGTTGCGGAGCGAGGCTTTAGCTTTAATGCTGATGGTCCTCTTGACATGCGAATGAACTCAACGAGTACTGAAAAAACTGCAAAAGAAGTTGTTAATCGATATCCGTTTGATGAATTAAAGAGAATAATTGCATCTCTTGGTGAAGATCCACAAGCAGGACGTATTGCAAGAGCCATCGTCGATGCAAGAACACGTAAAACAATTGAAACAACAGCTCAGCTTGCATCAATAGTAGAATATGCATATCCAGCGTCATGGCGCAGCAAGGCAAGAAACCATCCTGCAACTCGTACATTTCAGGCGCTTAGAATGTATGTAAATGATGAACTTGGAGAGTTGAAGAGCTTTTTAGAAAATATATTAAAATATACTAAGGTAGGCGGGCGTATAGCCGTAATTACTTTCCACTCCTTGGAAGATAGAATTGTTAAGCATACCATGCGTGCTTGGGCGCAGTCATGTACTTGTCCTCGCCACATTCCGCGTTGTATTTGCGAAAATAAGCCAAAGGTTAAACTTTTAAGTACAAAACCAATAGTGCCGACAGAGCTTGAGATTTTGCGTAATTCTCGTTCTAGTAGTGCTAAACTAAGAGTAGCAGAGAAAGTCTAATGATAGCACAAAGTTCTAAAGGCTGGTTTTTATTTGTTGTTATGTCGGTCTTAATGAGTTTAGTTTTAGGATTGGTTTTAGTGTGGTTAAGTATTGAGCGAACTGACTTGGCATATTCAATTAGAAAAATGCGTATTCAATTAGAAAATAATCTTGCACTTAAAAATAAATTAGAAGTTGAGCGAGATATTTTGTTATCACCTTATGAGCTTGGAAGAGAAGCAATTAAGCTTAAGATGAGTGATGCGAAAGCCGGTCAAATAAGAAAAATTATAAAATAGGTTAAATAATGCCAACTAAAAACTTGCTAAAAAATAAAAGCAATACAAAAATAAACGCTAAAGCCAAGAAAAAAGCTTGGTATGAAACTATGGATTGGTCTAAATTTAGATTAAATTTCATGGCTTTTGGTTTTTTGCTTTTTTGGTTTGTGCTCTGGGCAAGAGCAGGATATTTGCAGTTATTTGAGGGAAGTTATTTAGCTGAAAGAGCTAAAAGACAGCATACAGCTATTGAAACAGTGACTGGACAGCGTGGGCTTATTCTTGACCGTAATGGCTTGGTATTAGCTAGAAATGTTGAAACAAATTCACTCTATGCAAATCCAAGGCGTATTGTTGATAAGCAAAAAACAGCTCAAGTCCTAGCACGTATTTTGGGTAAAAGCCCTGCTGATATTTTAAAATCAATTAATCGCAATTCTGCTTTTGTTTGGCTTTCACGCAAACTTGATGATGCGACAGCAAAAGAAGTAAGAGATGCAGATTTAACAGGTATTGCACTTGTTAAAGAATATGAAAGAACTTATCCGTTTAAGCAAGTTGCAGGACAGCTTTTAGGATTTACTAATATTGATTCTAAGGGTTTAGAGGGTCTTGAGAAGGCATTTAATGATGATTTAGCAGGTATTTCAGCTAAGCGCACAGTTAAGCGTGATGCAAGCGGTCGTAGATTCCACGTTAATGATAGTGATATGTTAAGTGGTGAGGATTTACATTTAACGATTGATGTGCAAATTCAATTTTTGGCAGAAGAAGCTTTGGCAAATGCCGTTCAAGCAGAAGATGCGAAATGGGGCGGTGCTTTAGTTGTTGATGTTGAAAATGGTGATATTTTAGCCTGGGCACAGTATCCGTTTTTTAATCCAAATGCGTATAGTAATTATAAGGCATATCAATATCGCAACCGCATAGCATTAGATGCGCTTGAGCCTGGTTCGACCTTAAAGCCTTTTGTTATAGCTTCTGCGCTTGAAGAGGGAATTGTTGGAACGCAAACACAATTTTTCTGTGAAAATGGAACTTGGCGTCACAAATCAGTTACTATTCGAGATGACAAGAGAAGTTATGGCAATTTAACTGTTGAAAAGATTTTAAGTAATTCTAGTAATATTGGCACTGCTAAAATAGGTCTAACTTTAGGTGCTGAGTCTTACCATAAGTATTTAACAAAACTTGGTTTTGGTCAATCAACAGGTTTGCATGTTTATGAAAGCAAGGGAATTTTACACCCTGCTAGACGATGGAAAGAAGTTGATACTATGTCAATTAGTTTTGGACAAGGTATTTCAGTAACAGCTCTCCAATTAGCGCAAGCCTACTTAACTCTCGGTAGCGGTGGTGAATATAAACCGCTTAAATTAGTTAAGAATGTAGTATCAGAAGAAGCCGAAAATGCTGGTCGAGTATTTTCTTCAAAAGTATCGAAAGAAGTAATTGCTATGATGCAAGATGTTGTTGAAGAAGGAACTGGAAAACGTGCTAGCATTGATGGTTTATTAGTTGCTGGTAAGACTGGAACAGCTCAAAAGGCACATAAAGATGGTGGTTACGGAGAGGAAAGAACAGCATCATTTGCAGGTTTTGTTCCAGCAGATAATCCTAAATACTTGGTAGTGTTGGTAATTGATGAGCCACAAAAAACAAGTTATGGCGGTGTTATTGGTGCTCCAGTATTTAAAAATATTGTACTAAAAACTCTTTCCTATCATGGTGTACCGATTGAAAAAGAGCTTAAAGAAAATTTAAAAGTTGAAAATAATAAAAAACAAGAAGAGCTTAGCAAAACTGAAAAAGACAAATTGCAAGCAGATAATAAAGCTTTAAGTAAAAATGAAGAAAATATTGAAATTCCTGAATTTAGAAGTAAAATAGTTTCTATTGTGCCGAAAAAAAATGAAAGCAAAGTTCCAAGCGTAGTTGGCAAATCAATTCGCCGAGCAGTTGAAATGTTTGCAGTTGAGGGAATTGTGCCGAGCATCAAAGGTGAGGGTACAGTTGTTGTTAAACAAAGTCCAAAGGCAGGTGAGAAATTACTTGCAAATAATGAATATACATTGTGGTTAAGCGAATAACCCTTGTAATTTAAACTTAGTGAGAAAATTATGAATATATCTTTTGAAGAGTTAGTCAAACATATGAAGGCTCAAAACCTTGGCTTATGCGCAGATTCACGCAAAGTTGAGGCGAATGATATTTTTATTGCATTAAGTGGAACTACAAATGATGGCGAAAAATATATAAATGACGCTATTAAAAAGGGTGTAAAATATATCTTGGCAAAAGATTTTACAAGCGATGAGAAAGATATTTATGTTCATTCTTGTGAGAATAGTTTTAAAACTATGGTTGAGCTTGCCAAGTTAAAATACGATACAATGGATTTCGGTCTGAATATAGTGGGAATTACAGGAACTAACGGCAAAACAACAACGACATATTTGCTTGAACATTTGTTTAAATCAAAGGGGCGTAGTGTTGGTGTTTTAGGTACAATTAAGTATCGTTGGCAAAATTATAGTGAGGACGCACCGCTTACAACTCCAGATACTTTATCCCTACACGCTATGCTTGGTGCTATGAAAAAAGCAAAAGTTCAAGATGTATTTATGGAAGTTTCATCTCATGCTCTTGAACAAAATAGAGTTGCTGGAATAAGCTTTAATGGTGCTGTTTTTGCGAACTTGACTCAAGACCATCTTGATTACCATAAAACAATGGAAAATTACTTTAAATCTAAGGCTAAATTGTTTAATAACTTAGCTCCTACAGGAGTTTCTGCAATTTGTGCTGATGATGATTTTGGTAAAAAATTACTTGTAAAGCACAAAGAATCAATTGCTTATGGTATAAATCGTACTGATGAATATAAAAAATATTTATGGGCTGAAATTATTGAAAATACACCACAAGGTTTGCATTTAAAGCTTGATTATAATGGTGACGTTTTTGAAATAAAAACACCGCTTGTAGGTGAATATAATGCAAGAAATATCTTAGCCGCTTGCGCTATAGGCTTAGGGCACGGATTTAATGTTGAAGACTTGCAATGCTTTAGCACTTTTAATGGTGTTGATGGTCGACTCGAGCGCATTGGAAATGATCCAAAATTAAATATATTTGTTGACTATGCACACACGGGTGATGCTTTAGTTAATGTTTTAAGTACCTTGAGAGATGCTGGCTTTACAAAAATCATAACTGTTTTTGGCTGTGGGGGTAATCGTGATAGGGCAAAGCGTCCTTTGATGGGCGAGGCTGTTGCAAAATATTCAGATGTTGCAGTTTTAACCTCTGATAATCCACGTCATGAAAATCCTCTTGATATTATTGAGGACGTAAAAGCAGGTTTGACTGAAGCTAAGCATGTAATAATAGAAGAGAATCGTAAAATTGCGATTGAAAAAGCTTTTAATGTATTAAAAGAATATAATAGTGAGAAAGCCGCTTTACTAATTGCAGGTAAAGGGCATGAACAAACCCAACAAGTAGGCGATATAAAGTATGCTTTCAGTGACCAAATAGTTGCAAAGGAACTGTTATGCAAATGATGCTAAGTGAAATTACTAAGCTATTTGGACAAAGCGCTTTAGAAGATTTTTGCATCACTAGCGTGGTCACTGACAGCAGAAAAGTTGTGCCAGGTTGCGCCTTTATCTGTATCAAGGGTGAAAATGTAGACGGTCATGATTTTGCAGCTTTAGCGGTTAAAAATGGTGCTAAACTCATAATTAGTGAGAAAAAACTTGAACTTGATGATATTAGTATTGTTGTTGTCGAAAATTCAATCAAGGCTCTTGGAGAAATCGCAAAATTATGGCGTGAGCGCACTAGAGCTAAAGTCATAGGTGTAACTGGCACAGCTGGAAAGACAACTGTTAAAGAAATCTTAAGTCACTGCTTGGCTTTAAAAGGTAAAACAGCTAAAAATGAGATGAATTTTAATAACCAAATTGGTCTTCCAATTTCGATATTAAATACTGATGGTGATGAAGATTTTTGGGTTATGGAGCTTGGGATTAGCGAAGCTCATGATATGGACGAATTAGGTCAAATTTTGCGACCTGATATTGCAGTTATCTTAAATGCTGGAGCAGGTCATGTTGAAGGGCTTGGTCAAAATGTTGCCAAGCATAAAGCATCATTATTAAAACATTTAAAAGATAGATTTTCAGTTGGAATAATAAATGCTGATAATGAAAATTTAGTTCACGAGGCAATGCAGATTCCAGTTACTAAATTATACTTTAGTGCAAATGAAAATCCAATTGCAGGATACAGCTCAAAATACTTACGTAAAATTAAAAACAAGGGCTTGTATTATTTAAATGTTTTAGGCGAACAATATGAACTTACTGCACCCTTTGTATCGAGTGTTGGAGCAGAAAATATTTCTGCAATTGCAGCTGTTTGCAACCTTTGTCGCTTGGAATGTGGCGAGCTTTGCACAGGAATTAGTACAGCTAAGTTGCCAAGCCAAAGATTTGTGATAAAAAAAATCAATAATTTTACGATAATTGATGATAGTTATAACGCAAATTCTTTATCTTTTGCAAAAATGATAGAAAGTGCTAGTGAGCTTGCAAATGGTGAAAACTTGATAGGTATTTTTGGCGAAATGGCTGAACTTGGCGAGCTTAGTTCAATTGAACACGAAAAACTAGGGCAAAAAATAGCTGAAAATCCTTTTAAAATAATTTTTTGGAAGGGTAAATATTTTAATGAAATTCAAGAAGCCTTAAAGGCAACTGATATTAAATTATTTGCTTTAAACGAAGATTTTGAACTTGTTAAAAATAATATGGCAGATTTTAAGGGCGGTGTAGTTCTTTGTAAGGGGTCACGCTCTAATCACTTAGAAATTATATTAGAAAAATTTAAAGTATGGGCTGAAAATGTTATTTAACTTACTTTATCCACTTACCTCAGAACTAACATTTTTAAATGTATTTCGGTATATTACATTTCGTTCAGCAGGAGCGCTTTGTACTGCCTTGATTTTGAGTATTATAGTTGGTCCATATTTTATTAGATTTTTACAAAGGCTTAAATTTGGTCAGAGTATTCATGAAGATGTAAAAGCGCATCAAGCAAAATCTGGCACACCGACTATGGGTGGAATTTTAATTATTTTTAGTGTTGTTGTTAGTGTGTTATTATGGAGCAATCTTCAAAATCCATATATATGGCTGATATTGCTTGTTTTTGTAGGTTTCGGTCTTGTAGGTTTTTTTGATGATTATTTGAAAATTACAAAGAAAAACAATAAGGGCATTAGCGCAAGAACAAAATTTACAGGGCAAGTATTGATTGCATCTATTGCCATGTTATACTTATACAATATGCCGGCGTTTTCAACTGAATTAATTTTTCCATTTTTTAAAAACTTTAAACCAGATTTAGGATTTTTTTATATCCCATTTGCTATTTTAGTGATGGTTGGAACTTCAAATGCTGTTAATTTGACAGATGGCTTAGACGGCTTGGCAATTGGTTCAAGTATAGTTGCAGGGACAGTGCTTGCTTTATTTATTTATATTAGTGGTAATGCCTTTATTGCTCAGTACTTACAAGTAAATTTTGTAACTGGTCTTGGTGAAGTAACGATTTTCTGTACTGCCTTAGTCGGTGCGAGTTTAGGGTTTTTGTGGTTTAATGCTTACCCTGCGCAAGTTTTTATGGGTGATGTTGGATCGCTAAGCATTGGTGGTGCTTTTGGTTTTTTAGCTGTTCTATGCAAACAAGAATTGATTTTGGTTATTATTGGCGGATTATTCGTGCTTGAAACCTTGTCAGTTATTTTGCAAATTGGCTATTTTAGATGGACTGGTGGCAAGCGTATATTTAGAATGGCACCGCTACATCATCATTATGAATTAAAGGGTGTGCCAGAATCAAAAATTATTATAAGATTCTGGATTATTTCGATATTATTTGGCTTGATTGCCTTATCTTCATTAAAGTTGAGATAGTATGACAAAGCGTAACTATATAGTGGTTGGAGCAGGCAGTTCAGGTAGTGCAGTTTGTAAATTAATTTGCGCACTTGGGCATAATGTATTATTGCTTGAGAAAAACCCAAATAATATTAATGCAGCTATTAAAGAGCTTGAAACAAGCGGTAAAATAGAAATTAAATGCGGTGAACATCATACAAGTGACTTTGAAAATTGCGATTTAATTATTTTAAGCCCAGGTGTTCCTTTAAATGCAATCAAAAGCTTTACTGTTGATAAAGAAATTTTATCTGAAACTGAATTTGCGTGGGAAATTTTAAAAGAAAAATTGCAAGAGGGTGATAAAATTTTAGCAGTAACAGGCACAAGTGGTAAAACAACAACAGTCAGCCTTTGTGAAGCAATGCTAAAGGCTCATGGCTATGAGGTTTTCTTAGGTGGAAATATAGGAACTCCGCTATCAGAGTATGTGCTTGAAAGAATGAATAATCGCAAGAAAGCTGATGTAATCGTGCTTGAATTATCAAGCTTTCAGCTTCAGACCTGTAAGAAATTTTGTCCGCATGTAAGCATGATTTTAAATGTTAGCGAGAATCATCTCGACCATCATAAAGACATGCAAGAATATATTGATGCAAAATTTAATATTGGCTTGAATCAAGATGAAAATGATTATTTTTTAATAACTCAAGAATTGTGTGAACTTGCAAAAAATTACGATATTAAAGCAAAAAAAGAAATCATTGAGCTAAATAATGAATTTACTGAAATGAATTTGTTTGGCAAACATAATAAATTCAATATTTCATGTGCTTACAGTGCATGCGAAAAGTTTGGTGTTAGTTTAAGTGAAGCTCAAAAAGCTGTAAAAGAATTTAAGTCGCCACCACATCGCCTAGAGCACGTGAAAACTGTGAATGAAGTTGTGTATGTTAATGATTCTAAGGGTACAACAGTTGCTTCACTTAAGGTTGCCTTAGAGGCTTTTGAAAATCCAGTTTTGCTACTTATGGGTGGAAAGTTTAAAGGTGGAGATTTAGAATCATTGCACGGACTTATAAAAAATAAAGTTAAGGCTCTTGCTTTATATGGTGCGAGTCGTGAAATTTTTGAAGAAGCATTTAAGGGCTTAACAGAAATTTACTATGATGAAAAGCTAGAAGATGCAGTTAAACGCTTAAAAATATTGGCTAAAAGTAGAGATATAATTTTACTTTCACCAGCTACTGCAAGCTTTGATCAATACAAAAATTATCTTGAGCGTGGAGAAGATTTTAAAAGAGTTGTTATGGAGCTAGTTTAGATGCAAAATACAAGATTAATTAAACCGCAACCAGCGAAAAAAATACTTAGTGCTTATAAGCAGGATTTAGGGGCTTATGACTGGTGGTTAGTTGCGCTTGTATTAATGCTTTTAGGCGTTGGGCTTGTTATGGTATTATCAGCTAGTGGCATCATGGCAGAAACAACAACTGGCGATAAATATTACTTTTTTAGAAGGCAAGTACTTTTTGCTGGAATTGGCGGATTGTTATTAATTATTGGTGCGAATTTACCACGAGAAATAATGAATAAGTGGCATTATCCGGCATTATTCATTGCAGGACTCATGCTTATTTTGACCTTAACACCGCTAGGGACAAAGGTTAATGGTGCTAGTCGTTGGCTATCGTTAAAAATCTTTTCAATTCAACCACTTGAAGTTGCAAAGATTGCTTTAGTGCTTTATTTGGCTTATTTTATGAGTGCAAAGCAAACATTAATTAAGACCTTTAGTAAGGGTGTAATTCCGCCATTTTTAATAACTTTTGCGATGTGTGGTTTATTGTTGTTACAGCCAGATTTTGGTGGTGCAGTTTTGCTTTCAGCAATTCTTTTTTGCATGTGCCTTATGGGTGGAACGAGGTTTATTTATTTATTTACATCATTAGTTGGAGCAATAGGTATTGCTATTGCTTTAGTTATACATTCGCCGTACCGTGCTAGACGCTTAACAGCATTTTTAGATCCGTTTGAAAATGCAAGAGATGCTGGCTATCAATTAGTTCAATCATTATACGCCTTTGGTTCTGGTGGTTTTACTGGCGTAGGACTTGGAGCTAGCACTCAAAAAATGCAATACTTACCAGAAGCACATAACGACTTTATTATGGCGATACTTGGCGAGGAATGGGGATTTTTTGGTGTAAGTATTGTGATGTTAATATTTTTGCTGTTCTTTGTAAGAATCTATAAAATTATTAGTGGACAAAAAGATTTGCGTGACAGGCTCACCGCCTTTGGGCTTGGATTAATCATTGCTCTTGGTGCACTTTTAAATTTAGCTGTTGTAATGGGAATGGCTCCACCAAAGGGCGTGCCGATGCCGTTCATTAGTTATGGTGGAAGTAACTTAGTTGTATGTCTAATTTGCGTCGGTTTATTATTAAATTACTCTAGAACAGTGCAGAACAAATGAAAGTATTGTTAACAACAGGTGGCACTGGAGGTCATGTTTTTCCTTGTATCGCAGTTGCAAAAGTATTGCAAAGTCAGGGGGTTGAATGTTTATTCGTTGGTACGAATAAAGGGCAAGAAAAAATATGGGCTAAAAATGCAGGATTAAATTTCCAAGGGCTTGATGTTTCAGGAGTTCTTGGTAGAGGTTTTAAGGCTATAAGGGCTATTTTTGACTTAAGCCGCGCAAGCATTGAAGCTATTAAAATTATAAGACAATTTAAACCAGATGTTGTAGTTGGTTTTGGATCATATGCATCATTTGCAAGCTTAGCAGCAGCAAGTTTATGCAGAGTTCCAATAATTATTCATGAACAAAATGCTTATGCTGGATTAACAAACAGAATACTAGGAAAATTGGCGCATAAAGTTTGCTTATCAATGGAAGATGGCGCTGGTAATTTTTCTAAAGATAAAACGGTTTTAACTGGTAATCCTGTTCGTGAAGATATTGTAAATGCGCAAAAAAGTGAGCGTGCTCTAGCTAGCAAAAATTTGCTAGTGCTTGGTGGCAGTCAGGGTGCAAAAGCAATAAATTCTTTGATATTATCGTCACTTACTCGTTTAAATGAACAAGGTGTTAATATCTTACATCAATGTGGTAAGAATGATTATGAAAGGGTGAAAAGTGCATATCATGCCTTTGGTTTAGCAGAAAAACACAGGGTTCAACCCTTTGTAGATGATATGGTAAGCGCATATGATTTTGCTGACATAGTCATTGCAAGAGCTGGGGCAAGCACAGTTGCAGAAGTTTGTGCTTTTGGTAAGTGTGCAGTTTATATCCCTTTTCCTTATGCAACTCATGATCATCAGACTTTTAATGCAAATGAAGTATGTAAAAATGGCGCAAGTATAATGTTTAGCGAGAAAGATTTTAGTAAAAATGATGTAATTCAAAGTATTCTAGACTTGCTAAATGATAAAGAAAAATTGAATGAAATGGGACAAAAAGCTAAAAAAATGGCGAAGCTTAATGCCGCACAAGATGTAGCAAAAGTTATTATTGATACAATAAGGCAAAAAAATGAGAAATAGAGTTGGTTCGATATACATGATAGGAATTGGCGGTTCAGGAATGAGCGGCATAGCAGAGATTTTGTTAAACCTTGGTTATGAAGTTTATGGCTCTGATATGTCTAGCTCCAAAACTGTTGCTAATTTGCAGGCTCTGGGAGCTAATATCTATATTGGACACGATGCGAAAAATGTTCAACAAGTTGATGTTGTGGTAAAATCAACAGCAATTTCAGATGATAACCCTGAAATTGTGCAAGCGAAAAGCCTTGGAATTCCAGTTATTGCAAGGGCAGAAATGTTGGCTGAGCTAATGCGTCTTCGCCGTGGCATAGCTGTTGCTGGAACTCATGGCAAAACAACAACAACTTCATTTGTGTCAGCAATTTTTGATGAAGCAGCTCTTGATCCAACAGTTGTTATTGGTGGCTTGTTAAATGCTTATGGCTCAAATGCCCACCTTGGTAGTGGCGATTATTTAATTGCAGAAGCAGATGAGTCTGATGGTTCATTTTTATGCTTATTTTCATTAATTAATATTGTGACTAATATTGATAAAGATCATATTGATTTTTATGGTGACCAAGAAGCAATTGATAAAGCCTTTATACAATTTATGAACTCGATTCCATTTTATGGATTAAATGTTGTATGTGGTGATGATGCGGGAATTCAGCGTTTAATTAGTCAAGTAAAACGCCCTGTTATGACTTATGGCTTTGAAGAGAACAATAGAATAAGAGCTGAAGTTATTGAATGTGCAAGAACAAGTTGCTTCAAAGTATTCTTAGACAATGAATTACTAGGTGAAGTGACTTTGTCACAGCCAGGAAAACATAATGTTTTAAATGCCTTAGCAGCTATTGGCGTTGCTCTTGATGTTGGTATTGAATTTGAAGTTGCAGCTCGTGGATTAAGTAATTTTGGTGGAGTTGGTAGACGTTTTGAGCTTAAAGGCGAAAAAGATGGCGTAATCGTAATAGATGATTATGGGCATCACCCAGTTGAAATCAAGGCGACAGTAGAAACAATGCTTGCGGCCTATCCTGATAGAAGATTAGTTGTAGCATTTCAACCGCATAGATTTAGCAGAACTCAAGCTTTGTTTGGTGATTTTTGCACCTGCTTTGCTGGAATTGATAAATTATTATTAACTGAAATTTACGGAGCATCTGAAAGTCCGATTGCTGGTGTTAATGGCTTAAATCTAGCACAAGGCATCAAGCAAGTATCTAAAATTGAAGTAGATTTTTATCAAGACATGGAAGAACTGGCGTCTAACTTAAATTCAATTTTGCAAGAAGGTGATATTTTCTTAACACTTGGAGCTGGTTCAATTACAAACTTAGGTCCTCGCTTTTTGGCTTAAGGTACTAAAATGATGCAAGATTTATATTTAAAAAACTTAACTTCAATTGGTCTTGGTGGAAAAGTTCTTGATTTAATTGAATTAGATATTAATAGCGATTTTGCAAGGCTTGAAGATTTAAAGAAAAATGGTGCAGTGCTAAAAAATTTAGGTAATGGTACTAATATCTTAGCTAGTGATAATGATTTGAATTATGTGTTGCTAAAGCCAAAATATAGCGATGATATTAGAATCATAGCTGAAAATGACAATAGTGTCATAATTCAAATAGATGCAGGTTTAAACTTGGCACGCTTAGTGAGCTACAGCGTTAAAAAAGGCTTAAAGGGTCTTGAGGGTCTTGGAGGAGTTCCAGGGCAAATTGGCGGAGCACTTGCTATGAATGCGGGCTCTTACGGTTGTGAAATAGGTTCATTAATTAAGAATGTTAAGGTTTTTAGTTTTAAATATGGCATAGCTGATTACAGCTTAAGTGAATTAGAGCTTGATTATCGTAGCTTTAAAATTAAGGCTTTAAAAGATGAATTTTTATTTATTTTAGGCGCAAATTTAGAGTTTCAAAAGGCAGATAGTGATGAACTATATACAGTTTTGAAAGAGAATTTGCAAAAAAAGAAGGCAACTCAACCAATAACTGCAAAAAGTGGTGGCTGTTTATTTAAAAATCCACCAAACAACTCAGCTGGTAAACTTCTTGATTTATCAGGTTTAAAAGGTTTTGAGCTTGGCGGCATGGCATTATCAAGTATGCATGCAAATTTTTTAGTAAATACAGGCAATGGAACGAGCGCGCAAGCCTTTGAATTGATAGAAATTGCAAAAGAAAAAGTGGCAATGAAATTTAATATAGATTTGCATGAGGAGCTAATAATATGGTCAGAGGACTAAAAAGCTCCACAAGAAATAAGAATAGGTATGAGCCACGCAAAGATATAAAAGTTAAACCTTTGCGCAAAAATACAGGCAACACAAGGCGAGAAGTTAAAAAAGAAAGACAGCCAAGAAATTATAATTTTAATTCACAAGGCTTAGTTAATTTCAAGATTTTTATTAACTTAACCTTGAGCATAATTGTAAGTTTATGCGTGCTGGGTACTATGGTTTTTGGATTATTTTTTGCTTATAAATATGTGACGACAAGTGATTATTTTGCAATTAAAGATATTAAAATTATAGGCAATTCACATTTTAGTAGTGAATCCATTTTAAAAACAATTGGCATTAAGGCTGGAGATAATAGTTTTGCGATAAATATTTCTGACATTGAAGAAAGCTTAGCCTCAACGCCTTGGGTAGAAAGTGTTTCAGTCAAGCGCTATTTGCCAGATAGATTTGATATTGTGATTAATGAAAAATTACCGGTGTTTTGGGTAAATAAAGATAATGCATTATACTATGCCGATATTGAGGGTAATTTAATTGCTCCACTCGAGGCAAAAAATTTCTTATCGCTTCCAACACTTGAGCTTGGAGTTGGTGGGGATTTAGTTTTACCACAATTAGGTAGTTTTATAGAAATTTTATCTAAGACTGACATGCCAATAGAAATTGGCAATGCTTCATGGGTTAAATTATCGGTGGCAAAGGGATTTGAAATCTACCTTGAAAAGCATGATTTAATTCTAAGCATTGCAAAAGATTCATGGAACGAGAATTTAGAGAATTTAGGCTTGGTTTTAAAGGACTTAGCCATTAGAGGCGAGATTAAAGAAGCATCAGAAATCATTGCAAGCGATGGTTCAGTTTGGGTTTTAAAAGAAAAATAATAAATTTCTTAATTTTTTTTAAATTTTTTATCTTGTAAGTCTAGACTTTTTGTAGATTTTATGCCTAAAATAGTCTAGACATACAACAATACTAAAAACGATGGGGTAAAGATGGCGCGTTCAGAGCTACTTGTCGGCTTAGACATAGGCACAACTAAAATATGTGCCGTTGTCGGAGAGCCTAATGAGAATGGGGGAATTGATATTATTGGTATCGGTTCTAGCCCATCAAATGGTTTGCGCAAGGGCGTTGTAGTAAACATTGAGCAAACAGTGCAGTCAATAAACAAGGCTTTGGAAGATGCAAAGCTTATGGCTGGTTGTGATATCGGAACTGTGTATGCAGGAATTGCAGGTAGTCACATCACAGGCTTTAATAGCCACGGTGTGATAGCAGTTAAAGGCGGCGAAGTCACAGCAAGAGATATTGAAAGAGCGCTTGATGCTGCAAAAGCAATAGCAATGCCACTTGATCGTCAAATTATTCACGTTTTGCCGCAAGAGTATATTGTTGATGCACAAACAGGAATAGCTGATCCACTTGGTATGGCAGGAGTTCGCCTTGAGGTGAACGTGCATATCGTGACTGGTGCAGTTACTTCAGCATCTAACATTGTAAATTCTTGTCGTCGAAGCGGGCTTGAAGTTGCTGATATCGTTCTTGAGTCACTTGCCTCAGCAAAAGCCGTTTTATCGGACGAGGAACGAGAAATTGGCGTCGCATTAGTTGACCTTGGCGGTGGAACTAGTGATATTGCAATTTTTGTGAAAGATTCAATTCAGTACACAGGAGTTGTAGCACTTGGCGGTCAAAACTTGACCAATGATATTGCATTTGGACTTAGAACACCAATGGCTTCAGCAGAGCGCATCAAAAAAGATTTTGGTTGTGCAATAGCTGAAATGGTTCGTCCAGATGAATATATTGAAGTTCCAAGTGTTGGGGGTCGTGATGCAAGAAGGGTGTCACGTCAAGTTTTAGCAGAGATTTGCGAACCAAGAATGGAAGAGCTTTTAACCTTAATTGATCAAGAGCTTATACGTTCTGGCTATAAAAATCAAATTGGTGCTGGTGTTGTTTTAACTGGTGGCACTTCGCTTATTCAAGGTTGCCAAGACCTTGCAGAGCAAATCTTTGATTTACCAACAAGAATTGGTTATCCACGTTGCATTGATGGCTTAAAAGACATGGTAAATGATCCAAAATATGCAACAGCTGTAGGTCTTTTATGTTTTGGAGAAGAAAGCGAAAATGTGGAGCAAAGGTTTGACCGAAATGCAAGTGACGAAAGTATCGTCAATTCAGTTTTTGGTCGCATGAGGAAGTGGTTTAATGAAATTTCTTAATAACATGAATATATAGAATTGCTAGGGGTGTAGTATGTCTGAATTAGCGTTAATTAAAGTAATTGGTGTAGGCGGTGGCGGCGGTAATGCTGTTAAAAATATGATTTCATCAGAGCTTAAGGGTGTGCATTTTGTGTGTGCAAATACTGATGCTCAAGCTATTAAAGGTTTTGACTCTGATGTCACTTGCATTCAAATTGGTGATAAATTGACACAAGGGCTTGGAGCTGGTGCAAATCCACAAGTTGGTAAAGAAGCAGCTCAAGAAAGCTTAGCAGCTATTAAAGAAGCTATTATTGGCTCTAACATGTTATTCGTTACAGCTGGTATGGGCGGCGGAACTGGTACTGGTGCTGCTCCTGTTGTAGCTCAAGCGGCAAAAGAGCTTGGTATCTTAACAGTAGGTATTGTTACTCGTCCTTTTGGCTTTGAAGGTGATAAGCGCAAAAAGGCAGCTGAACAAGGTATAGCTGAACTTAGACAATATGTTGATAGCTTGATTGTGATTCCTAACGAACGCCTTTTAACTATTGCACCTAAGAACGCAAAATTAAAAGAAATGTTCTTACAGGCTGATAATGTTTTAAATGCAGCTGTTCGTGGTATTTCAGATTTAATCACAAATCCTGGCTATATCAACCTTGACTTTGCAGATGTTACAACAGCAATGCGTGACTCTGGCTTAGCAATGATGGGAACTGGTCATGCAACAGGTGAAACAAGAGCTATTGATGCTGCTAGAATGGCAATAACAAGTCCTCTTTTAGATGATATTTCAATTTCTGGTGCTAAGTCTGTAATCGTTAATATTTCTGCTAGCGATGATATGACTATTTCAGAATTCCAAGAAGCAGCTGAATACATTAAAGAATCTTCTGCTGGAATTGGTGGTGATGCCCATATCTTTATTGGTATGTCATTTGATGAAAGCTTAGGTGAGGAAGTGATCGTAACAGTTATTGCAACTGGAGTTGAGCAGCAAGGTCAAGCAACAAATCCTGTAAGTTTTGGAGCAGCACCAACTTTAAATACTGCAAATACTCATGGTCAAGCTCAAAGCGCAAAAGTAAGTTCTTTTGCAGCGCAAAACCCTAACACTATGCAATTAAATTCACAAATTAATGGCAAGATTGTTACTCCAGCGGCTGTTACTTCTACTGTTGAAGAAAATGCAAATATGAGAGCAAGAACAGCTCAGGTTTCAAATGAAGAAATGTTTGAGCGTCCAACTTTTGCACGTGTTCCTAAAAAGGAAAGTAGCATAAACGCTCATAATCCTGGTAAAGAAGAATTTATTTTAGATGATAGTGATTTTGACATTCCAGCATTTATTCGCAGACAGGCTAATTAATTTTTAAATATTATATCTTTTGTTTTAGGCTATTTTAAGAGTTGTTTATTATTCTAGTTTTCTAGTTTTATTGACAACTCTTTTTTTAGGTGTTATTTCTAAAACTAGAAACACTGTGAATTAAGGGAAGATATGCTAAAAAATAATGATAAAATGGCAAACAAAGAGAAAAATCTTAACGCCAACGATAGTTCAGGTGGTCTAAATACTGTTGCGAATAAAGAAAAAATCGCTACAGGGTCTAGTGTTGCATCAAAAAATTCCAATATTGTAAATTCATCGAGCGGTGGTTTTGCATCTACTAGTTTAGAAAAAAAATCTGCAAGTGCAGATAAAAAATCTGAAGTTGATGATAAAACTCGGGCTGAGTATTATAAGCTTTATGAAGAAATGAAAAAGGCTAATGCTGCTAAGAAAAATGAGCAAGAGAAAAAAGAAGATGCAGGTGCTAGTTTTTATCAAAAATATCAAGATCTTAAAAAATCAAGTGAGGCAAAAATAACTGGACAAGATCCTAAGGCTGCTCTTAATAGTCCTAATACAACTACAAGTAAAGCTGAAAACCCTATTAATCCTATTACAACTGCAAATAAAACTGAAAATACAATTGTAAACAAAAAAAATGAAGATAAAAAAGTTGAATCAGTAAAAACTGATGACAAAACAGCTAGTAAAAATGATTTAGCTAACTCTAGTGAAGACAATGATACTCCAATTGAATATAATAATTTAGATATTACTTTTGGCTTACTTGGATTTGGCGAAAATGCTTCAAGTTCTGAGAGCGAAAACAAATCTAAAGCTGTTAATGATAGTATATCTGTCGGTGGTCATGATATGCTTGGAAGTTTGCCGCCTTCAGTTCAACAAGCAGTTGCTGTTGCTAAAATCATGGAAGAGGCTGACAAGCCAATAGACAAACTGACTGACAGTACTGATAATAAGGCTCAGTTTCATGATGCTGTTTCTGGGGTTGCTAAAGATGTTGAGGAAAAAATCACATTGTCCAATAGTGGCAAGAATAAAGTAGAAAAAAGTGAAGAGCAAAAAATTCTTCTTGGGCGTACTGGTCAAAATATAAATGAAGCGCCAAAAGCAGAATCATTAACTCCTTCAGATGTTGATTTTATTCCACCTGTCGTACAAAGTTTTGTTACACTCTTTAGGCTGTATGGTAAACAAATTTCAGGAACGCACTTTTTAACTACTCTCGGAAATAGTGTTCCTTCTGTGACTTCATGCCGGCGTGCAGCACATGAGCTTGGTCTTGAGTCAAATCTATTATTCCGTGAAAATATTGCTGATATTTCTTCTTTAGTTTTGCCTTGTTTGCTAATTTTGAATAACCAAGGAACTTGTGTTTTACAATCTTTTTCTGAAGAAGGTAAAATAAAAGTAATTATGCCTGAACATGGCAATGATGAAATGGAAATTGAAGTAGAGAAGCTTCAAGAACAGTATTCTGGTTATGCTATGTTTGTTAGTCTGGCTGCTCGAGCAGATAGACAGCTTCGTCCAATTGAAGCAACTCAAGAGCGTAGTTGGTTTTGGGACGTAATTCATCACTTTGGTCCTCTATATCGCCAAGTTGCAATGATAAGTGTATTGACTAACCTTTTGGTGTTAGTTGGTCCACTCTTTGTAATGAACGTATATGATAGGGTAGTTCCAAACTTAGCCTTTGATACCTTATGGGTGCTTGCAATTGGTGCATTACTAGCTTATGTTTTCGAATTTGGGCTACGTATGCTAAGAACTTATTTTACTGAAAAAGCTAGTCATAATATTGATGTTATTGTTGCCACGAGAATAATGCGACACATCATTGGTATGCGTTTGCAAGATAGACCAGCGACGAGTGGTGCGCTTATAAGCCATATGCGTGAATTTGAAAGTTTGCGTGATTTTTGTAGTGCTAGCACGCTCTTAGCCTTGGTTGATGTTCCGTTTTTATTCATGTTCTTATGGGTAGTTTATTTTATTGGCGGAATCTTAGTAATCTTACCTCTACTTGCAATTGTATTCTTGTTAGTTGTTGTACTATTTTTGCAATATTCAGCAAGACGTGCAGCAACAGCAGATGTGCAAGGGACAGTTGAGAAAAATGCTCACTTAGTCGAAATTGTAACTGGTGTTGAAGCAATTAAAATGGCATCAGCTCAAAATCGTATGTTGCAAATTTGGGAAAAAATTTCAGGGCATTGCGCAGAAAATACTGAAAAGCATAAGATGATGACAACTTCAGTCACAACAACATTCTTGTTTGCTACACAATTAGTTAGTGTCACTCTTATTATTTGGGGTGTTTACTTAATCAGCCAAAAGCAACTTAGTGTTGGTGGATTGATTGCAAGTAATATCTTGGTTGGTCGTTGTATGTCTATTGTTGTGCAATTAGCAGGACTTACAACAAGAATTCAGCATGCAATTGTTGCTATGAAAACTTTAAATCAATTTATGGCGCTTAAGCAAGAAGATGTTAATGAGAGCTTGAATGTTGAGTTTGGTCATTTAAAACATGATGTTGCCTTCACAAAAGTATCATTTTCATATGGCGATTCACCACTTCCTGCTATTAGCGATTTAAACTTAAATATTCCTGCCGGCACAAAGCTAGGCGTTATGGGGCATATGGGTTCAGGCAAAAGCACTTTTAGTAAGTTAGTTGCTGGACTTTATGAGCCACAAGAAGGCACGGTTCGCTTTGGTGGAGTTGATTTACGTCAGCTTGATATTGTTGAACTTAGAACCCGAATTGGCTACATGCCTCAAGAACCAGTTCTTTTCCATGGTTCAGTGCGTGATAATATTGCACTTGGTACTCCGTATATTCGTGATCAGCTTATCTTGCGTGCAGCGTATTTAGCTGGTGTTACTGACTTTATTAAATTACACCCAGCTGGATTTGGTATGCAAGTTGGTGAACGCGGTAATAATTTATCTGGTGGTCAGCGTCAAGCAATTTCGCTTGCGCGAGCTCTTTTGCATGATCCAGATATTATTATTCTTGATGAACCGACAAGTAATATGGATAATTTCACAGAAGAAATCATTAAGAGACGCTTGCTTCCTGTATTAGAAAAGAAAACTCTAATCATTAATATGCACCGTACAAGCTTGCTTTCTCTCGTAGACAACTTATTAATTATTAAAGAGGGTAAATTAAGCATCTACGGCGAAAAAAACAAAGTGATTGCTGCCCTCAACAAGAAATAATTAACGAGGTATAAAATGCCAGTATTTGTAGAAGACAATAAAAAACTTGATCAAGTTGACGCCCAGTTTATGGGTGCAAGTGATGCAGCTTGGTATAACCAAGGTGGTTTTTTACGCTACCTGATGTCATATTCAATTGTAATTTTTATTATAGTTTTTTTAACATGGTCTTATTTTGCAGAAATTGATGAAGTTACTAAGGGCACTGGTAAGGTTGTCCCTTCTCAGCGTTTGCAATTAATTCAGCATCTTGAGGGTGGAATTTTAGTTGATGTGATGGTAAAAGAAGGTGACAAAGTTAGCACAAGCCAAAACTTAGCTAGAGTTGATAGTGTTAATGCATCAAGTGTTGTGCGTGATGCTCAAACAAAAATCTGGGAAAATGAAGCAGCTATTTTACGTTTAGAAGCTGAGCTCAATAATTCTAAAGAGATCGTATTTACTCCTGAATTAATTGAAAAAGCAGGACATATTGTAGAACAAGAAAAAGGTGTATTTGAAGTAAATAAGCGTAAAGTTGTTGAAGAAGAAATGCTTTTGGACTTGCAAATAAGACAAAAAGAGCAAGAGCTTAATGAAAGCATAAGTCGTAAGGCAACCTTTGCTGATGCATTAGTTTTGGCAGAAGAGAGAGAAAGAAAGACAGCTCCATTAGTAGCAAGAAAGCTTTATTCTGAAATTGACTTTTTGAATTTGAAACAGGAAGTTGTTAGATTACGAGGTGATTTACGAGCAATTGACAGCTCAATTGGGCAGTTAGAGTCTTCACTTGATGAGGCTGTGCAACGTAAAGAATTAGCGGAATCAACTCTTCATACTGAAAAAATTAAAGAAGCTGCCGAGCGCCGCTCAGAGCTTGCATCTTTAAGAGAAACTTTTACTGCAGGTAAAGACCGTGTAATGCGTACAGAATTAAGGTCACCTGTTGATGGTGTAGTTAATCGGATTTTGATTAACACTATTGGTGGTATTGTTAAACCTGGTGAAGAAATTATGGAAATCATTCCATTTGATGATAGCTTAGTTATTGAAGCAAGGATTAAGCCGTCTGACATTGCATTTATTAGACCAGAACAAAAGGCTGTTGTTAAAATTACAGCTTATGACTACGCTATTTATGGCAGTTTTGAGGGTATTGTTGAGCAAATTGGTGCAGATACACTTACAGATGAAAAGGGCGAAAGCTATTACTTAATTAAAGTAAGAACAACAAAAAACTCTATAACTTACAATGGTAAAGAACTTGCAATTACTCCTGGTATGGTTGCATCAGTTGATGTATTAACAGGTAAGCGCACTGTTTTAAACTTTATACTTAAACCAATTTTGAGACAGGGTAATCCTTCGGCTTAAAATTTAATTTGGCTAAGGAATATTTAACTTAAAGCTAGGAATGTGAAGATATTTCTAAAGTGTAGGTAATTTAAAAAAAAGAAACGATAATGCATAAAAAGTATAGATGTATTTTATCTAGCAGTATAAGATTTACCCTTGTTTTATTATGCATACAAATAATTTTAACTTTGTTTTTAAGTGTTGCAGATGCAGCACAAGCTAAAAGACCTAAGAAAAAAATGGATCCTAGCAAAAATTTGTTTGGAACTGTGGAATTTAGAAGTAAAATCAAAAGCTTACCTTCTTGGGTTAGTGTAATAGAAAGAAACAAAAAAAATTTTATTTTTGATCCTGGCTCAAAGCTAAATTCGAAAATTACTTGGCAAGAATTTAGGGATAAAACCCTAAAGCTTTCTAAGTTTGAACAGCTAAAAGCCGTAAATAGATTTTGGAATCAGTGGCCATACAAGACTGATAACGAAGTCTATCGCAAACCAGATTATTGGGCTATTCCGAAGGAATTTCGTAAAAATTCTGGTGACTGCGAGGATTATAGTATAGCAAAATTTTATACGTTGCTTGAACTTGGTTGGGATATGAAGCAATTAAGAATTGTAGTTGTAATGGAAACAATTCGCCGAATTGCGCATGCCATTTTGGCTGTATATTTAGATAACAAAATTTATATTCTTGATAATTTAAGCCCGAACGTCTTAGAACATACAAGATATAAAAACTATGTACCTCAATACTCGATTAATCATGAAAGTAGGTGGGTACATGTTAGACCAAAGTAATTTTATAAATGGAGAGTAATGATGCAAGAAACTGTACGCAAGAATACGAGTTATGTTACACAAAAGAAATATATCTTATTAGCGTTTTTGTTTTTGCTTCTTTGTGCAGTTGGCATAAGTGTGTTTTCTTCAATGCAAGCATACAAGAGTGCTGAACAAGAAATTGTTTTAGATTATGAAGCAACACTTTCAAAAGATGCACGTGATGCAGCTAATGCGATTGTGCTTTGGCGTGATACTGTTGAAGCTCAAGCAAAACGTATAAGTTCATCTGAACTTTATCGTCTTTTTGTAAGCGAACTCAATGAATTAGACTCAACAACAATTAGTATTGTTAATGAAATTGAAGACACTGCTGCACTTAATAGTGATATTGCTTCACTAGCAGAGCAAATTCCGCTTATGCGTAATGTGTTATTGGATTTTATCAACTTTAATGGTTTTACAGATGCACGTATTATTAATGCTAATGGGCAGAATTTACTTACAGTGCATACTCAACCAAGTGCGAATCAACCAGCTCAAGTAAAGGCTGTTCAAGATTCCATTAATACTTCTAAAATGCGCATTGCTCCTATTAGACAAACTAATTTGGGTATTACAGCTGATATTGTTGACCCTCTTCAAGCCGTTATGAATGACGAAGAGGTTAAAAAACCAGTTGCTGCAATTTTACTTACATTACCAATTGCTGGTCAATGGGGTAAGTTTGTATCTAATGATAATATTAGTGTAGACGGGGCAACAATTCATATTATTCAAAAAAATGGTGCTAATTTTGAAGAAGTTAAGGTTCAAAGTATTTCAGCTATCTCAAAAGTAGCTGCTGAGGCACTTAGTTTTGATGATGAAAATGCCATTCCTTTTGAAAAGCGTATTGCTTTAGATGGAAAGAGTGAAGTTTATAGCACTGGTCTTGAAATTGAACATACTAATTTCTTTGTGATTATCGAGCTTCCAGCTAAAATTATCACTGATAGTTTAGATGGTGAGCTAACAAGCATCATAGTTGTTGCTACTCTTGCATGTCTTGGATTTATCTTAGTATTACCAGCTTTATGGTGGTTCTTAGTTGGACGCAGTCAGCAAGCAGCCGCAGCACACTTTGAAGAACTTTATAAAACAATTTCTAAACAAAAGCACTTCTTAGATAGTATCAATATTTCACTTGATATCGGTTTGTTCATGGTTGATCGTGATGGTATTATTGACCTTTGTAACCGTGCCTTTGCTGAAGTATTAAAAGACAGTGAAGAAAAACTCACAGGTAAAAGCTTATTCATGCTCTTTAGAGATGAAAGCAGTGAAAAAATTCTTGAAGCTGTAGGTAAAATTTTGCGTGATGGTAAAACTAATTCTTTTGAGGTTGAATATCATCATCAAAATGAAACATACCTTTACCGTGTGACTTTATTCCCGTTCATTGATAATGATGAAGGTTTAATTAATGGTGCAGTTGGTACAATGCAAGATATTACTGAGTTTAGAAAGCGTTCTATTCAAGATAAACGTCAACAAATTCAAACAATTACAGCTCTTACACGTGCTGTAGAGGGCGTTGATCCATATCTTGCTGGTCACTCGCATAAAATGAAAAACCTTGGTCTTTTAATTGCTGAAAATATGAAATTAACTGACGCTGACCTGCAAACAATTTCTTTAGCTGCTGAATTATCACAGATTGGTAAGTTGTTCTTATCACATGATATTTTAACAAAAACAGGTAAACTTACAGACGAAGAGCTTAAAGAAATTAAACGTGTACCTGAATATTCTTACAATATCTTAAAAGATATTAACTTTGAATATCCTATCGCAAGTGCTGTTTATGAAATGAATGAAAGTATGGACGGTAGGGGTTACCCTCGTCATCTCCAAGGTGATGAAATAAATATTCATGCTCGTATTTTAGCTGTTGTTAATGCTTTCTGTGCGCTTACAAGTCCTCGCTCATACCGTGAAGGTTTATCTGTAGATAAAGCGATTGAGATTTTAAGTTCAGGCACAAGCTTTGACAAAAATGTTATTAATGCTTTGAATAATGTATTATCTACTGTAGAAGGTTCAAGTGTATTAAGATTGAACAAGGTGTAAGCAATGCGAATACTATTTATGGATAAATTTTGTCCTGGTTATTTTAGTGCTTTTTTTGCATGGTTAAGTAAAAAACCGGACTATGAGCTTGTATTTATATCTGAATACTTGAGAAAGGATTATGACCTTGGAAATGTAAAGTATATCCAAGTAAGGATTCCTCGCTCAAATAATAAGGCTAAATCGGCGGAAGATGCTTTTACTCTTTCTTTAAGAAGAGCAGGGGTCTTTTCTACTGCCATGGAAAAACTTAAAAATTCAGGTTTTACTCCTGAGTACATTTATGTAAATGCCATGGAAAACTATGCCATGAGAGCTCGTGAAATTTTTCCATCTGCTAAAATAGTAGGCGTTTTCGATTGGGTTTTTCAAAACTCTGACCTTGAAGTATTCAAAAAGTATAGCCTTGATAATAGGTTTACTGCTGATTCAATGCGTGTTCGTAATATGTTGCAATTTGAAGCATTTAATAATTGTGATATTGCAATTACGAACACGAATTGGCAGCGTGATACTTTTCCTGAATATTTAAGAGACAAGATTAACATCTTGCCTCAAGCGATTGATACTGACTTCTTTTCTCCTTGTGAAAGTAGAGTTCAGACAAACTACACCTCACAAGAGACTGATTTTGTTACCTACATTTCACGTACGATTTCAATTAGAAACGGATTTGAAACTTTTTATCGTTCATTGCCAATTTTATTTGAGAAAAATAAAAATGCTGTTGCACTTATTGTTGGGCATGTTGATGCAGAGGGTGATGTTGCAAAACTAATTAGCTCTGTTAAGCTTGATACTAAACGCGTGCACTTTATGAAATTCTGTTCATATGAAGAATATAAGGCCATTTTAAGAGCTAGTGATGCACATGTGTTTTTATCACCGCCTTACAACCTTTCAAATGGAATTTTAGAAGCAATGAGCACTTCATGTACTGTTTTTGGTTCCAAAACAGCTCCTGCGATGGAATTTATTAAAGAAAATGATACTGGAATGTTAGTTGACTTTTTTGACTATGAAGAACTTGGATCTAAGGTTGCAACGGTTTTAAATAATAAACCTGATTTTATGCAACTTAGAAATAATGCTAGAGAGAAAATCTTGAAAGAACATAATTATGGTGAAGTCATGAAACGCCATGATGAAATGTCAAAAAACCTTACTAAATAGATTAGCTTTGGCGATGCTTCGCATACACAAAGCCAAAACAAAGGTGAACAAGTTCACCTTTGTTTTGCTAAAG
>CAYJPK010000028.1:0-5315 GCA_964372035.1 uncultured Desulfovibrionaceae bacterium
TTTTGCACAAAAAGGCGGTTCACTTTCAGAAAAGGGGTTTTGTTTAAATCTAGAGTTTTTTTACGCAAATTCCAGCTGTTAGAACATAAGTTTTAAATTTAGACTTCCTGTATGTACTTGCTGAACAGAGCCGTATTCTCCGTTATAGTTTACGCTTATAGCGAAATTACCTTTTTGATATTCAATTCCTGTGTTTGCAAGAAAAGCTGTAGAATCTTTTGTATAGCTTGTTGTAAAGCTAGTCCCAAGCATACGCACGCCTGTTTCAATATCATTACTGCTTAATTTTTGATTAAGACCAAGACCTGCAGTTAAAGCAAGATTTCCCTTTTCAAGCGCCCATTCGCTACGCCAATCAAGATTAAAAGTAGCATAGATGGCATTATAAGAATTATCATCATAGCTCATGTTGTAAGCAGAGTTTGCGAATTTAATATCGTAAGAATTTGTTTTTGTGTTAAGATAGCTGATTCCAATTTCTGGGCTAAGGCTGTGATTATCGGCAATTTCCCAAACATAACCTGTTGCAAGAGCAGCATAAAAAGCATGACCTGTAAAATCGCTGTTGCTTGCAAGTTCACTTGATTTGTAATCACTTTCGCTTTCTTGTATAGAGCCTGTAACTTGCCCACGAAGATACCACTCAGGCGTAAAATTATACGCCGCATGCAAGCCAAGTGCAAATGAAGAACTATCAGTATCCATACTCATAATATCAGCAGATAAATCAGAAGCACTATAATTCAAATGTCCACCAAAAGAGAATTTTTCACTTAATCTATAATTAATGCCGCCAAAGACACCATAGCTATTTCCATTATAATCAAGCTTGCTATTATTCACGTGACTAATATAAGGAGTCAAGAATATTTCTAATTTTTTAGGAGTTATGATATCAGAACCAGCATTAATACCTTGAGCATTGTTTTGTGAGGCTAAGGTTAGACCTGTATATCCTTTAATAATTCCACTACGCAGGGCACTAGAAATATAATTGAATTGAGTTTGCGCAATTGTCACAGCTTGTTGCATAGAAATTGCGCCAGGAACTGTTTCTTCATTTACATTGGTATCAATGCGAACGCTTGCGTTATATGGGTCGTTCCCATTACTAAGCTTTGCAGTCAAAAATGGTACTTCTGTAGTAACTTCTGCTATTGTACCATTTATAAAGGTGGCAGTTGAAGGAATAGCCATGCTAGATTGATTAATAAGACTAATCATATCAGCTACTTTAAATTCCTTGCCATATGCAAAACCTTGTTCCGCTGTGCCTGGACGCAAAATGAGTTTAGAGTTGTTGAAAGTGATAGCTTGAGTGTCAATAACTCCAAAAACAGCATCATTTACAGACCAATTTCTCAAGTTAGTTGCAAAAGTGTTAACACTATAGTTGGTAGTCCCATAAACTTCATAAGCAATACCATTACTTGCTTTTGCGCTAACATACCCTGTATTAGTGACATTATGGCTTGCATTGCCACCTTGAACTTGAGCAATATAGATACCGTAAACCAAATTAGTTCCGCTAGCATTAATAGTTCCACTGTTATGCACATTCAAGTTGCCTGATTTGACCTCGCCATAAATTCCGTAAATACTATCAACACCGCTAACATTAATAGTTCCACTGTTGTTAACTTCATGTGAACCTTGCGCAAAATCTAAGCTACTTTGAGCATGTATGCCATGAACCTTGTTAGCCTGACTTTTAACCGTAATGGTACTGCTATTATTTAGCTTGTGGATACCGGTACCTTCGGCACTCATACCATAAACATTATCGCCAGTACCACCAGTAGCAGTAATAATGTTGCTATTGTTTAGTGTGTGATTACCGCTACCTTTGGTGCTCATGCCATAAAGTTCAGCACCACTACCATTAACAGAAATAATACCGCTATTCTCTAAATTATGGTTAGCATCACCAATAGCATATATACCAGAAAGCGTCCCCACACCACGAACAGTAATATTATTACTATTGATTAGGCTATTATTGCCACCACTAGCTGTGACAAACATACCCTGAACATTATTTTTACCGCTAGCATTGATAGTTCCGCTATTAACAAGACTTTGACTACCTGTACCCGCAACAGTCGCACTCATGCCAAAAACATTGTCGCCACCACTAACATTAATAGTTCCGCTATTATTAAGCACATGAGAACCTGAAACTGCAGCATCAGCAAGCATTCCAACAACAGCGTCAGCACTAGCATTATGAATTGTTATATCGCCAAAGTTACTAAAGTTATAGCTTGCAGAGGCGTTACTACTACCAAGCATTCCTGTGTATGTAACAATTCTTTGCGAGCCTTGGGAATTAACATGCTCGATTTTAAGACCATTAAGAATTGAGCCATAGTTATTTAGAATTAGGTCTTGGCTGCTAGCTTGCATACCGCCGTTAATAGTTGTTCCTTTTGGGTTAGTTGCCGCAAAAGCACTATCTACCAATGAAAAATTTACAAGCACGCTTAGCGCCATAAGAGAGCCAAAGCCTTTTAAAAATTTTCGCTTTTTCAGCATAGCTCTACAGCTATTTTTTAGATTTCTAGTCTTGTTCTTTGGTAACATTTCAAGCTCCTTATAGTTACATCATGCAATAAAAGTAATCTTTGATTCCTTATTTCTTGCCTTTTTATTTTTTAGCTATTAAATTTCTTGCTATAATATCTTTTTCATCATTAAACTAAGCTTGCATACCATGCAGCAGCAAGTTCTAGACCTTGCTTAACATCGTATTGTGGTTCATAGCCTAAGAGTGTTTTTGCACGAGTTATGTCAGCTAGTGAATGGCGAACATCACCCTGCCTAAATTCTCTATACACAGGGGCTGTTTGTGTTATATTTTTGTTATATTTTAAAACTTCTTGGCGAATTATTTCATATAACTCATTTAGCGTTGTTCTTTGTCCAAACGCAACATTATAAACTTTATTTACGCCATTTTCATCAGCAAGAGCAGCCAGAATATTGGCTTGCACCACATTATCTATGTAGCAAAAATCACGTGAGGTTTCACCATCACCATTGATATATACTGCCTTATCCTCAAACAAAGCAGCATACCATAAGGGGATAACAGCTGCATAAGCACCATTTGGATCTTGTCTTTTACCAAATACATTAAAATAACGTAAGCCAATTGCTTTAAAGTCGTAAGCAGTTGAAAAAACGTCAGCATAAAGTTCATTCACGTATTTTGTTACAGCATATGGCGAGAGCGGTGAGCCTATACGGTCTTCTTGTTTAGGTAATGTTGGTTCAGTCCCATAAGTCGATGAAGAGGCAGCATATACAAAGTTTTTAACCTTGGCATCACGGCTTGCAACGAGCATATTTAAAAATCCATCAATATTACACGCATTAGCAGTTATTGGGTCATCAATAGAAAATGGTACAGAGCCAAGGGCTGCTTGGTGCAATACATAATCAACCCCTTCACATGCTTTATGGCAAGTTTCAAGGTTTCGTATGTCACCCTCAATAAAAGTTAAATTTTCCCATAGCTTTTCACCAACAATTTCTTTAACTATATCTAAATTCTTCTGATAACCTCTGATGAAATTATCTAAGCCAATAACTTTTTGATTGTTTAAGAGTAAAGTTTCCAGTAGGTTTGAGCCGATAAATCCTGCAACACCTGTCACCAGCCAAGTTGCTGGTTTTTTTTGAAGTTGTTCTAAAGTCTTAGTATAATCTTTCATAATATCCTCATTAACAAACATTTATTGTTTATAAACGCCACAGGCTAAATCCAAAATCTTCCATGCTTTTTCTATCTAAGTTGCTTTTTATATCAAGGATTGTAACTTGTTTATCACCAAACATTTTTTGTATGTTTTGCGGTGTGATGTTTTTAAATAGCTCGTGTGCAACAGCAAATATAATTGCATCAAGATCTTGAAAATCCTCTAAATTTTTTAACTCAAAACCATATTCTTCTAATACTTGTGCACTATCAGCAACAGGATCATGCACTAAAGGAATAATGTTAAAGTCTTTTAATTCTTCAATAATATCAATGATGCGTGTGTTGCGTGTGTCAGGTACATTTTCCTTAAAAGTAAAACCTAAAATACCAACTTTCGCATTTTTAACATTATTTCCTGAATCTATAAGCTTTTTTATACAGGTGCTTGCAATGTGTTTTCCCATGCTAGTATTTATGCGCCGCCCAGCTAAGATTACTTCTGGGTGATATCCAACTTCTTGTGCTTTATATGTAAGATAATATGGATCAACGCCAATACAGTGTCCGCCTACAAGACCTGGGCGAAAAGGTAAGAAGTTCCATTTTGTTCCTGATGCTTCTAAAACATCAAGAGTATCAATTCCTAGTTTATCAAAAATAAGAGCTAGCTCGTTTATCAGTGCGATATTAATATCACGTTGAGTATTTTCAATAACCTTACATGCTTCAGCAACTTTTATGCTAGATGCCTTGTGAATACCTGCAGTGATAATCGCTCCATAAAGCTCGCTAAGGGTTTCTAGTGTTAGTTCGTCAGAGCCAGCAACAACTTTACAAATAGTCTCTAGGCGATTAACCTTATCGCCTGGATTAATTCGTTCCGGGGAATATCCAACACTAAAATCTTTGCCAAAAATCATGCCTGATTCTTTTTCTAATACAGGCACACATTCTTCCTCTGTTACGCCTGGATAAACCGTAGACTCATAGCAAACAATACAATTTTTTGGCATGTTTTGACCAACAGTTTTGCTCGCACTAAGTACTTGGTTTAAATCAGGGGTGCAGTGCTCATCTACTGGTGTTGGCACAGCAACAATAATTACTTGAGCTTGCGCTAATAGCTTAGGATCATGAGTAAAATTTGCTGTTGTTATTGCAAGTTCTTCGTGTTCTACTTCTAAGGTATTATCATATCCCTCATTTAGCATACTTACTCTGCTTTTGTTAATATCAAATCCAATTACATCGAATTTTTTTGCTAGCGATACTGCAAGAGGAAGCCCAACATAGCCTAAACCAACTACAGCAACTTTGGTGTTGTTAATGTCAATAATTGTTTTGTCTTTCATATCTTCTACCTAATTTATTATAAAATTGTTTTCATATAAACTATTAATATATACTTGTTTTAATATCAACTATTAAAGGTGTAAATACTTTAATTTTAAAGCAATACATTTTCAGCTTTTTTTTTGTTTTGCCATAAAGCATCTCCAGCTTCTAGTTGAGCTTTTTTTAGTTTTCTTTTCTCTTCTGCACTTGTGTGTATGCCATTTTTTTCTTTTGTGATTGCAGGAGCTTGAAACGCATCTTTACTTATTGCACCTTC
>CAYJPK010000028.1:5415-24364 GCA_964372035.1 uncultured Desulfovibrionaceae bacterium
TTTGTAGAGCAAAAGCTTCCTTTTTTTGATAATCTAAAAACATTATCGTGCCCATACAAAACATGACATAGGTGATTGGTGAATATGCATGAGAAACAAAAAATCCACCAATACAAAAGCCAATAATACTCATGCGAAAAAAAGTATACAAAGCTTGTTGATTTGCTGATAAAAATTTTGCTTTGCTAGCCTGGATTGAAAATTTGTGCATGGTATAAAGCATTGCACAAAAAGCAAATAAGCCTAAAATACCTAGCTCTACACCAATTTGTAAAAAACTATTATGCGCTGTTTTCCAAGGGCTGTCTGAAAGAGTTCCAAGACCTGTAACAATTTGCCCTATGCCTACCCCAAAAATTGGTCTACGAATTATAAGCTCAACGCAACTTCCCCATATACCTAAGCGACTGTCGCCAGATTTAACAAGATTATAATCTGTTCCGTCAATTACACTTTGAATTCTCTCCCAAAGCGCATCGCCAGCAAAACTTGCAAATATACTTGCTCCAATAAGGCTTATACAAATAAGCAAGATACGACGCTTTTTGGCTAAAATAATGGCATAAATAGTCATGCCCACCAAGGCTAATAAGCCACCTCTTGAGCCAGTAAGCGCAATACTTCCAACGGCACATGCAGTCGTTGCTATTGAAAAAGCTTTTATAAAGATACCCTTTTTGGTGATACCATGAACTGCAAAAGGTAGGTAGACAACGCAAAGCAAGGCAATGTCATTTGGGTCATAAGTACTGCTAACACTAATTCTGCCATCAACAGTTTGAGCAAGCATTTGCATTGATATTAAAAAAAGCACTGATATTAGGCATAGTTGAAAGTTTTCAATGTTTCTTCTTCCTAGTGCAACTATAATTGACGAACCAAGCAATAGACGTAAATATCCAAGATATTTACTAATAGCATCTCCAGGGTATACGCTAAAAGGAATACCAAAAAAAGCAATTACTAAAATAATAAGCAAATATTTTTTTATATTGCTTTTGCTCAAAAATAATGCAATACCCTGTGAATTTGTTGCAAATACAACGATTAAGCCAAGGGCAATACTCACTTTCCCTAGTTGTAGTGGTGTAAGGAAAGGGAAAAGTTCTTGAAAGCGCCCTAGAGTTACAAACACAAGGAGCCAAAGAGCAATATTAGATACTACTTGCATCTATTATCTCCAAATATCGGGCAAAGCATCTTTTTTTCTTTTCAAGATTTTGTTTAGGGTTAGATTAATTCCCCACGCCATAAGGGGTAGTGGGTCTTTAATGCTAAAGTCATCGTATGCGTCATAATTTATCTTAGAAGAAAACAAACTATATAGCTCTCTTAAAGGGTTTGTTGCCTCTTTTACTTGTGAAATAATGCGTAAAATGTCACCGCCTAGCCAGCGTGTTCTTGTTCCAATTGTTGCATCATTTGCTAAAAAATCCTCGCAGTTTTTTGCAAGCAAAGCATAATATAAAGGATAATCCACGCCTGCAGCAATATTTTGTTTTATAGAACCCCAAAAGCGTGGATTAGCATCAATCAAATAACTTTTGTTTTTATTCTCATCTACTATAAAATCTATTTCACATACTCCATTCCACTCAAGGTAATCAAGCATTTTTTTTACAGCTTCAAGCGCTTGAGGGTAGTCGTGACTTAGCCTTGTCGTTGGCTGGCCAACTAGTAAAGGATAAACAGTTGTGGATTTATAGGAGTCAGCGATAATGTACTTGCCCTTATGATAAATAGCACAAGCACCAATGAGTTGACCCTCTACAAGCTCTTGAACAATATAATTTGATGCTAGATAGTCATGATTTTCAATTTGATTTTTAAATTCTTCACAACTATAAATTCTAGTCATTCCCCAACCACCACCACCTTGTTTTGGCTTTATAATTACAGGAAATGGTAGTTTTTCTATGTTTTCACTTGAACGTAGTATTTCTTCTAGTTCAAAGCTCTGAGGTGTATCAAGATTTAATTCATTTGCAAGTGCAGTCAAGCTATCTTTTGAGTGAAGCTTTAAAGCTTTTTCATATTCTGGCAAAAGAAAAGATACCCCACTACGCTCTAAAAAAACTTTAAATTTTAAACAGGTAAAAGTTTCCTCAAGGACAGGTATTAAAATATCAATTTCATTTTCTTGCATAAAATTTGAAATAGTATCAATGAATTTTTCTTGCTCTGTGAAAGGTGAAGGATAAACCATCGTCCCTTTGCAATAACGTGATACACCAGTCATCGTGAATTTTGTACGATCGCCAGCATATACTTCATAGCCACTTTGAGCAAGACTACAACAGATTGAATAAGCAACTCGAGTATTAGCAGAGGTGATTAGTACTTTAGCCATGGTTTTGTCCTTTTTTGTTTAAGCTAGGTGTAATTCGCAATTTTAGATTTGTCATTAATTTTTTTTTCATAATAATTTTATATAATTCACATAAAAACCACATTGCAAGGGTCAAAATCATTATTCCAAGTGCTAAGCCAGTAAAAGAAAACAAACTGTCTTTTATAGAGTCCATAATATTTGCTGGAAGGCGTAAAATAATAAATTTTGCTACACGTATAAGCGTTAGATGAACAATATAAAAGAAAAGTGGAGTGCTTCCAAATACTAGGAACATTCTGTTAGTAATTTGATATTTTTCAAATAGAGCTATAGCTAAAAAGCTAATACCAAAGCCATAAAGTGTAAATTGTAGCGATGGTGGATATTTATTTAAAACAATAATATCAGCTAATGTTTTTAATAAACTATCATGCACTTGCCAAATATTTGGATCTCCATAAACACCTGTTAAGCGCAAAAATAAAAATAAAACAAGACATAAAACACCTAATTTTGCCCAAACCCTAATGCTTTTGTCACCAAGTAAGAACAAGGGTGCTAAGAGATAGCCCATGAGCATCATTGAAAACCATGGCATAATTGGCCATAGATTATAAAGCTGTGCACCCCAAGGTAATTTTACTGGACTTTCAATAAAGGCTAATGTCCATAAACTATTTAGTATTGGTGAAGAAAATGAAATTGTTTCAAATAAATTTTGTCCAACAATGGCTGTGAGTGCAAGTGTGAATAAAAGATACTTATTCCATTTATATATGCACCCTAGTAAAATCATACCAATACCAAGCGGCCATAAAACATGTAGGGTTATAGAACCTCCACTAAAAAAAGAGAAGTTAAAAAATATTAAAAAATTTAAGCCTGCTATCATAAGTCCACGGTATAGCAAATAATTAAATAGCGAAGCCTTTTCACCACGGCGAATTTGCCATAAATAACAACTAGCACCAGCCAAAATTAAAAATGGTGGTGCTATAAAATAACCCACTGTGCAGCGTAGCCAAAAGGAGGCAGTCTCAAAATGTTCGAGTAAGCCAGCATATATCGGTATTGGGTTTATAGACCCTAAGATAGTTTGCCCCATTCTGGCTAAATTATCTCGCCAGTGGTCAATTATCATAAAAAACATGCAGATACCCTTTAGCATATCAATAGTATATATTCTTTGTGGCTTAACAGTCATTTGCAACTTATCCTTTTGGATTCCATGTTATGAAAACCTCACCTTGGCAAAGTTTAAAAAGTCCATAAATCGCAGCCGCAGCTTGTAAAATAAATAATCTGCATATTCTACCAATTATCTTTGCTTTTTCACCTAAAAAGGCAAAAATAAGCATAATAAGTGCACAAATAAGCCCTAGTTTAGGCAGTATTCCACTTGCAAAGATAGCGCAAATTATAAATAGTGCAATTAATGGCAAGGTGAGCCAACGTAAAATTTTATGGCTAAAAAATTGCCATAAAAAGCCAAAGCGTCTTTTTTGTAGTAAGGGCATGAAATGTGTGAAAAAAACATACCATGATTGCGTCATTATTCTTGTTTGTCGTGCAAAAGCATTACTATCATCTTCTGGTGGTTCGCTAACAAGAGCCGTAGGTACTGCAAGAGCTTTTTTATTTTCAAGCACAACATGAATTGGGTGTGCAAGGTCATTAATAATTTTTTGTGGCAATTCTTTATATAATTCTTTGCGCATAGCATAAATACCACCGTCAGCTCCAGCAATGCCGTATAAAATACCCTCGTATTCCTTAATCCATTCCTCGTATTGCCTATAGATACTTCCAGTTGTTTCACTACCACTTTCATCTTTATAAACACTTCTTCCGCTAACAAGTCCTATTGCTTGGTCTTTAAAAGGTGCTATAAGCTTTTTCATTGCGTTTGTGTGCAACATACTATCAGCATCAGTAAAAAAGAAAATATCACCCTTGGCCTCAAGAGCTGCTCTATTTAAGGCTTTTGTTTTTCCTTGGCGCGGCTCTTGACGTAAAAGTCTTATCCTTTCATGTTCTATATTTTCTTTTTTGATATAGCTATTTACAATAGAATCAGTACTGTCCATACTTTCATCAGAAATAATCAAAAATTCTAGTTTTTCTTTTGGGTAATCTAAGGCAAGAAAATTTTCTATTTTTTGAGCAATGACACTTTCTTCATTAAAAGCAGAAAGTAAAATACTAACACTCGGCAGCTCATCAGCCTTATCATAATTTAATACTTTGCGATTTTTAAACTTCTTCAACAACATTAGGCAAAGAGGATAAATGAAAAGAGGATAAATTAATAAAAATGCTACTATATAAAATAAAATATTCATAATCTAACCTTATTTTTATAAAGCGCCTAGTAAATGAGTGATGCTTTCAAAGTCACTTTCACTTACCTGGTCATGAGTTGGGAGTGTAATTAAATTTTCAGCCAAGTATTTTGCCCCAGCAAAACTAATATCAGAGTTTTTTGTCTGTATTAAATAATCCTGTAATTCTTTAACGGCGTAAAGAGCCAATGGAAAACCACGGCTAATTCCTAGTTTTTTAGCAGAAAGACCATTGTTATGCGTTAATATGCTTTGAAACTTTTTTTCACTTCCTAGTTTTGGGAGTAGAGGGTAACGCAAAAATATATTTTTAGAATTTTTTGCTTGTGCAATCGTTCTTAAATTATCTTGTTTCTCAAAAATATATGTATAACGCTCGCCCCATTTTCTACGTAAGCTATTAGCATTTTCCAATAAGGGTAAATTTTGGGAGCAAAGTCGCATTCTGTATGGTGACATAGCTCCATCAAAGAAGTTTGGTTCAAAAATGGAAGCCCCTATATTTAGAAAAGGCATTGACGCTGGTATACTATAAAGAGTAGGGCGACGTAAAAAATATAAAGCAAAAGATTTTATAATGTTTTTTAAATCTTGAACAATTAACTGCTTTTTGCTAGGAGTAGAGCTTGCATAAAGTTCCTTACTAACTACTTGTAAAGATTCATTAATTTCAGGTGAGTTGGTAAGGACTATACCGCCTTCAACAGCTGTAAGAGGTTTGCCACGGCTTAAACTAAAAAGCCCAACATCACCCATGGTGCCTGCAAAGTTCCCATCAAACATGCCACCCATGGCTTGCGCTGCATCGTCAATTAAAAAAGTGTTATTTTCATCTGCAATTTTTTTAGCTAGTGTCGCATCAAAAACTAAACCGAATTGATGGCATATAACAATTGCAAGAGTTTTTTCTGAACAGGCGCTTTGCATTGAAGCATAATCAGGTTCTAAAGTATTTTGATCAATGTCATAGAGTCTAATTTTAAAGCCAGCATGAACAACAGCAGACGGCACTGAATATGACACATAAGCAGGAATAAGCACTTCTACTTTCTTCTTTTTTTCTTCATCGTCTAAGCAATTTTGCAAAGCAAGAAGACTAAGAGCTAAGCCTGACCTACCAGAATCTGTGAAAACTGCGTTTTTTACCTTAAAGTATTGTGTTATTTCACTATGTAAACATTGATATATATCATTTTTATCAGTTGCTAATAGACTTTTCAAAATACTTTCTAAAGGCAAGGGTGGACCTGCTGGTGGTAGTGTTCGTCCAAAAAGTAAAGAAGATGAATTTATCATTATGGAATACCTCGAACAATCTTTGGACCAACAGTATTTGCTATAAAAAGTGGTAATTTTTTCCAAGCCTTGATCGCTAAATCAAATTTTGGATTGCTATTTGAAAGAGCTGGTAAGCTAGCCCCTTCTTCAAGGAGGTATTCCCAACATAAAGGAACTTCACGCACACCCCATTGTTTTTTAAAAGACCAAGGTCCACTTTGTGGAGTTGAGCGTCCAAAGTCAAAATATTTAAAGCCCTCTTCAGTTGAAATACGCAAAGCCTCCCAGTATAAGCTATGATTAGGGCAATAAGAACGATATTTAAGTAGCGAAGAAGCCCAAGGCATTTGCATTGTATCGCCGTAGCGATATAGTATCCCAGAAGCAATACAAATATCCTTGTGGTAAACACAAATTATTTCTGTTTCTTCTTCAAGATGGTTTAAAATAGTGCTGAAAAAAGATTTTGCATAGACAGGAGTTCCCAAGTCACGCATATTTACACAAAAAACAGAATAAAAATCTTCAACTAGCTCTTTCCCACCACGTTTAACGCTTAAGCCATTTTTTTCTGCTTTGCGAACTTGATTTCTAACTTTATCCTTAAAACTTTTCCACAAGAGTTCAGTAGTTTCTGGCAAGTCTAATACCATTGAAACCTTGTGATCAGCCTTAGCTGGTAAATCAATGCCACATTTTTGCATATGCCTTAATTCAATTGCGTCTGCTTGTAAGTCTTTACGCAGTTTTTGGGCAGCCTTTGTTAGGGCAAGTGCCGCTTCTTTTGTATCACAGAGCATGCCACCATAATTAACAAAGGGAATTGAGCAGAGCAAAGAGCCAAAAAGCTTTGATTTAACGTGTGTTATAGGCAGAACACCAATAATTTTTTGTTCATTCACTTTGCTATTATTATTTTCTTCAAAAGCAATAAGTGCATAAGTTTTATGCCCGAAAGATTTTTCAAAAATATTGAACCACACAGGTAAATAATAGCCTAGCGAAGCATCTTTTGCCTTAACATATTCTTCCCACAAATTATCAATATTTTGAGTTGTTGGCTTATGATAAGAGTCGCTTTCATTAAAGCAGATACACTTAACTTCAATATTAGGCATTTGGCAATACCTCGTTCAATACCTTTCCCATTGGAGCAAAAGAATGACGCTTAAAGAGGTAGCGCAATTTATTTTCAGTCTTAGATAAGTTTACATAATGTCTAAAACGTGATTTTAATGGACCTTTCATGCGTGGTTGCATAGGGTCTATTTCCCAAGGGTGAAAATAAAGAGTGCTAGGCTGTCCTTTATTCTCAAGACTTTTATAAGCATTTGAAATTAAAGGTGCAGGCAACAAGCGTAAATAGCCACCGCCAGAAAATGGAAGTGTTACACGTTTACCAAGTAAAGAATATTCAACGGTGCTTGGCGGAAATTCCTTTATTTTGCCATTTTTACAATCAATAGAGTGTGGAAAGCGTTTAGCGTCAGGCATACCATAAAGATCGTGATGTATTGGAAATATGCTAGAATCATAAGTAAAGCCAGCATCTATTAATTCGTCCAAAGCCCAAATAGTTTGCTTTGTTATTGTATAGCTTGGAGCTCTATAGCCATTAACTTCTTGCCCTGAAATATCTTGTAAGAGTTTGCGAGAGCTTGTAATATCTTCTTTAAAACTTTCTTGGCTAAGGGTCGTTATGCGCTGATGATTATATCCGTGACAACAGACCTCATGTCCAGACTCTGAAATGCGTTTTACTAGTTGTGGATAACGCTGTGCAACCCAACCAAGAACGAAAAATGTTGCCTTTAAAGAAAATTCATCAAAAACATCAAGTATTTTATTTGTATTATCTTCAACCCTATGTGGTAAGTTATCCCAAGTAGTAGGCTTGATAGAATCTTCAAATGCACTTACTTGAAAATAATCTTCAACATCAACTGTTAAGGCTATATTTTTTCTTTTATCTTTTACCATGTTTTTTACCTTGCTTAAATTCTATATACAAAATTCAGCATAATTTGATTTGAAAAATATTCTTTGCTATGATATGGAACGGTATAAATTACTCTGTGGCTTAAGCTAACAGTACTATTTTCAGTTAGATCATACCTAATTCCGTAGTAGCCATTATGTCTGTCATCACCAAGCGCCTTGTCTTCATAAAGAATACCATTATAACTCAAGAAGAACTTTGTTCTTTCTGTTAATTCATAATTAAGACTAAATGATGGAGAAATCGTGTTGCCTTGTGAAGAGCTAGTGCTATCCGTTTTATAGGAAGTACCCGCATCATAAGTATTATACGCTAGACCAAGACCAATATCTAAACGATCATAGCTTTTATTCCAGTTTATGGAATAGCTACTTTTATTTACAGTTTCACCTGATTCAATATCATCTTCAACAGAGGTGCTGTAGCTTAACGAAAAAACACTTCGCCCAGTACTATAAGATATATTTGCTTGAACATATGGTGAAATATTACTTTTTCCCACATCTGGTCTGCTATAATTTGGACCTAGTTCAATGCTAGCACTAAGATTTTCACTAAATTCATAACTACCGCCAACATAGAAATTATATTCTGATATTGAAATACCGTTTGAGTCGGAATAAATTTGCCTTGAATATTGACCCCCAGTATACACTGCGGCTCTATCGCTAAGAGCATGATTTAATTTGAAATAAAGGCTGTGTGTTTGGCTTTTATCGTAGTTGAAATCATACTGGTCACCATCAAAAGAGAGAAACGACGGTGAATCACTATTTTGTGATAAGCTATATCGAGTGTCAGTAAAACTATATCCTAAAGTAAGCAGAGTTCGCTCTGAAAAATTTAATGAAAGATAAGGCGAAATACTGAAAGTATTTCTATTGCTAAAATCATCAAAATCATCATTTATATTATATTCTCCAAGAGTTATATCGTCATATACTTGCTCCATTGCTTCAGAGATAGTAACAAAAAATACATCTTCAATAATATTCGCAGTTAATGATGCATTTAAATTATGCTGATATTCTGGGTCTTTATATCGAGAATAAAATTTATAATCACCACTATAGTTTAAGCTCGCTTGAATGCGATGTCCTTCTTTTATATAATTAATAGTAGGGTTAATATGTGTTACAAAGGCCTGTTGCTTGTTAGTAGCTTCATTTTCGATATTGTCGCTATATTCAAAGCTAACACCGATGCTTGCTGAGTAATCATCATCAGGGTTGGCATCTAACGACAAATCATTATCTGCCAAGTTACCACCTGAAGTATCGCTTACACCTGAAGTATCGCTTACGCTTAGATTTTCATTTGCACTTGTATCTAAAGCGAAAGTATCAGTTTGATTTGTCCGAGCAGGTAAAGATGTGCTTTGATTTTCACTGTTAGTATTATTATCTTGGGCAAAAACAATAGCTGGCACAGTTAAAATAATCAAAAAAAACAAAACTATAAAATGTCGGTTAATTCTCATATAAACGTCCTTTATAAAAATAAAAACTATTATAAAACTAAAAATTATCTGAAAAGTAGTATTTTTTTTCTGTATAATTATAATTCTTTTATTTTAAATTCTTAGAGTAAAAACAATCATAAGCTATTGCGGTTTATAATATTTATTTTGCTTTGTAAATTTTTCATTGTTTGCATAATTTGCCCTTCGTTGATGATTTGGTTTAAGCTTTTGTTCTGTAGCTGACACAATATGCTGTGTTAAAAGGACGGCACATTGGGAAATTAAAGAAACGCTTTGTTGCATAAGGTCAATGCTTGTTTGTAACTTATCACACAACTTATTAATATCTTGTTGTGACCAGTCTGCTGTTACGCTTTTGTGCTCTATTTCAACTATTTTTTGTGGCTCTTGCTTTTGACTTACTGAACCCCAAAACTGAGTTTCAAAATCTAATTGTTCTAGTATTGCTTCAATGCTAGAATGATTAGTGAATTTTTGATTTTTTGTATAGGCATCAAGCAAAATATAGTCACATAATATGTTTATTAAGCGTGGCACTCCGTGAGTTGCCTTATGCACAAGTTCAATTGACTTGTCTTGCCATATGATAGCATTGCGATTACCAGCTTGCTCTAGTCTATGATAAATATATGCTTCAACATGCTCAGCACCTAATGGTGATAGGTGACAATGCACAAGAATTCGCTGGCGTAACTGAATAAGTTCAGAACTACTAAGCTTTTGACGCAGTTCAGGCTGACCAACAAGTATAATCTGCAATAGTTTTGATTGAGCTGTTTCAAGGTTTGATAAGAGGCGAATTTCTTCTAACTGCTCTAAGCCAAGATTTTGCGCTTCATCTATTATAAGCACACAACGGTTACCCTTTGCATATTGAGAAATTAAGAAGTCATTAAGCTCTCGTAGTAATTCTGCCTTATCATTACTAGTGCTATTAAGCCCAAAGTCATCGTTAATCATTTTTAATAATTGCGTAGTGTCGACCTGCGTATTGAATATTGTTGCAACAATTATATTATCAGACATTTTCTTCAAAAGTCTACGTATAATCGTGGTTTTACCTGTACCAACTTCACCCGTAAATAAAATAAAGCCAGTATTTTCAAGTAGACCATACTTTAAGTAAGTTAGAGCTTTCTTATGCACATCACTTAGAAATAAAAAATCAGGGTTAGGAAGAAGCTCAAAGGGCTTTTGCTCTAAAGAAAAAAATGATAAATACATAATGGCCTCATTAATTTATATGTTTGCTTAGTTAGCATTTTATAACTAATAAGCATAACGTGAAAGATTATAAATATCTTTATCTTTACCTAGTGTTGTCGCTGAATTATAAATCATTCCTAAAAATGGAACGTCATATAATTGCTGTAGAGCACTTTCTAAATGCCTTTTATCTGTGGTATTTTCACGAACAACAAGCATAACCCCATCTGTCATACGACTAAGAGCACGACTTTCTGCAAAGGGTAAAAGCGGTAAAGAATCAAGAATGATGATTCTGTCAGGGTAGCGATGCTTTACTTCTTGTAAAAACTCTTGCATGAGCTTTGAAGTGATAAGCTCTGTTGGGTTTGGAATAATGCTACCTGCACAAAGTAGAGATAGCTTGCCAACTCCGGTATTTATGATGCAATCTGTTATGGCTGCCTTGCCTAAAAGACAATCAGATAAACCCATTGGAGGATTTTCAATCCCAAAAACTCTATGGCAACTAGGCGCGCGCAAATCAACGTCAATTAAGAGTACAGTTGTATCAAACTCACTAGCCAAGGTGCATGCTAGATTGCAAGATACAAGTGTCTTGCCTTCTCCTTTCATTGGGCTTGTTATCATAAATATTGATTTGTCAGGAGAGTTTTTGCGAAGTGCAATAATATATTCCTTTAAAATACGATATGAACCACCTTCAATTAAAGCTTTTTCAGTTGCCATAATAAGCTCTGGCGTAGGGTTTATTTTAACTTCTGGCTTAACTTGTACGTTACTTTGTGCTAAAACAAGCTCTTCATGCTCTTTTATATCTTCTGGCTTGTTATTTTCTTCAATTTCTTTAAATGGTTCGCTTAGTGCTGGCTGTTTAGCTTGCGCTTTAACTTCTAACTTAGAAATTGAGTTTAAAATACCAACTGCTTTCTTATTCTCAACACTAGAATTAGCTAAAGCAGTTGCACTATCTAAATTCTTATCTTCACTTAATGCTTTATTTTCTTCTTTTGAAAATACATCAGTTCTGTTCTGTGTAGCTTTTTCCATTGCTTTTTCAATTATGCTCATATGATTACCCGATAATTTTCAAAATTGTTAGAAACTTAAAAATCTTTCAATATACCTAATGCCTAAAAATTCTAAGGCAGCCGCAGCACAGACAAAAGCAATAACCATTGTTGTAATAAATATAAATACAAAGTTTACAAAACGTTTTTTTGCTAAAGCTTCCGGTTTACTAATTATAGGTAGCTTAACAAGTACAGGCACAGAATAGCGTGACAATTCTTCAGCAGAATGAATCTTAGGCTGTAAAAAGGACAGGCCAATAAGTATGCTTATGGCAAGGGCAAAACCAGCCACAATTCCACCGAGCATTACAATGTGACGCTTTGGAAAAATAAAATCTGTTGGCGTTACAGCTGAATCAATAACCTTAAAACTCACAGATTTATCTTGCAGCTCCATTTGTTTTGAAACTTCAGATTGCCCAAATCTACTAACTAGCTGTTGATAAATAATGTTTTCATTATGTTTTGCTTGCTCTAGCTCTCGTAATTGAGTTTTTATTGCAGGCAAGGCTTCAAGATTTTTTAAATTCTCATTTCGCTCTTTTGTAAGCGATTCTTCTGTTTCTTCTAAAGACTTCAATTCAATTTGTATTGATTGATATTGAGGATTTACGCTTTCAGTGCTGGTTTGCGCTTGTTCTAAGCGTTTTTTTGCATTCTCAACTTCAACAGTTAAGCGACGCAAGATAGGGTGCTTGCTAGTATAAATTGCTTGAGCATCATGCAACTGCCTTTCTTTTTCACGCAATTCTTCCATTATTTTTGAACTATCAGATAAAAGATAGCGCTCTGAAAGCAATTTGTTTTTTTGTATAGCGATAGATTCAATTTGTTTATCAAGCGTGCTGATTTGTTGTTGTAAAAAACCTTCATCTAAGCTTAAAAACAAACCTTTTTCAGATTTAAACGTATCAATATTTTTTTGAGCTTCATCTATGCGAGCTTGAAAAATATCAATTTGGTTACCTAGAAAATCTGTTGCGTCAAAAGATTCTTTGCGTTTTTCAGAGGTGTTTTGCTCAATATAGACCCTAATTAGAGTATTTACAAAATCCCTTGCAACAACAGGATTGCTATCAATGAAATTAATATAGAATACACCACGTCTTTTATCGTGACGTATAGAAATATTATCCCTTAATGTTCTTGTCAAAATTTCTTTTTCTTGTGCAGTATTAGCATCTAAATCAATTTCAAGCAAAGATGCAACTTGCATAATAACATTACGGCTAAGTAGCTGTACTTCAAGTAGACGAATTTTAGCTTCAAGTGAAGTTGTTATTGCAATGCCTTGAACAAGGTCACTAACAATATTTTCTTCTACTGAAATAGATGAAGATGCATTATATTTTTTTGGAATTAAATAACTTGCAACAAAAGCAGTTATAGACATTATGATTACTATAATACTGATAAACTTAATATTGTCAGCTAAGATATTAATATAACGTCCTAAGTTAAGACTTGTATTTTCAGATTCTAACTGACTTGTTCTGTGTTTTTTCATAAAAAATAAATAACCCTTTGCTCTAAGATAAGTGTAATTAGTTAAGATGGTTTAGCATCTTTTACACTTATCTTAATTTGCTATTAACCAAAATATACGAAAACCATATGCATCTTCTGCTCATGCAGTAATTTGCCTAATCAATAATTCCTTAAAACCAACTAGTATCAACAACGATAAGGTCACCACCTTGCAAGGTCACATTTTGTGACATGTCGCCGTCATTAATAAGATCATCTAATCTAACAACAATTCTTTCTGAATTGCGAGTAATTACAGTTTCATTTGGATCAGCAAATTTTGTAAATCCACCAGCCTTATGAATTGCTTCAAGAACTGTCATATCCTCAACAAAAGGAATTGAAGTTGGTCTACCAACAGCACCATCAATAAACACTAAGAGATTAGGTTTTTTAGGAATGTACAATTTATCGCTAGCTAAAATTTCAATGCTGGCTAAATTTTCATCACCTTCTTTATAAAGTTTATCAAAGTTTTCAGCGATTTTTTTACCATCACGCTCTAAATATGCATTTTCAAGGTCAGCATTTACGCCAGGGCGAATATTACTAAGTAGTTGCAATAAACTTGTTTTGCCATTTAATGGTATAGTTGCTGAATTAGTTCCTGGTCCATAAACAATGACGCTATTGGACGGAAATGAGTTGACAGAAACAGAAACAACAGGATTAAAAATGTACTCTGTTAGCGCACTTGCGATGCGATGACGCAGGGCACGAGGAGTGATGCCAATAACTTTAAGCTCGCCAATGTTAGGCAATGATATTTTTCCATCAGGACGAACAATAACTGCTGAGCTTAATTCAGGCTCTCCCCAAACTCTAATTGTAAGAGAATCACCTTTTCCAATAAGGTATTCTTTTTCAGCAGCGAAAACAGTGCCAGAACTAACAATAAAAACTAACAATACAGATAAAACAAAGATGATCTTTTTCATTTAACGTGCTCCATTTCTTGTAAATACTATAATAATAGTGCGTAACACTATTTCTATGTCTAGTAAAAAAGATTGATTCTTGATGTAGTATAAATCATAACGTAATTTCTCAAGGGCATCTTCTACAGATGCGCCATAAGGATAACAAACTTGCGCCCAGCCAGTCACTCCAGGTTTTACATGGTGTCTTTCGCTGTAAAAAGGGATTGATTTTTTTAAGTCACTAATAAATTCAGGACGTTCAGGTCTAGGGCCAATAAGGCTCATTTCACCTTGCAGTATATTTATTAATTGTGGAATTTCATCAATACGACTTTTACGCAAAAATGAACCAAACTTTGTTATACGAGGGTCTTCTTTCGTTGCCCAAACTGCGCCTGTAGCTTTTTCAGCATCATTTCTCATTGTACGGAATTTAATAATGTGAAAAAGCTTATTATCTCGCCCTGTTCTAATTTGACGAAAGAAGATTGGACCTGGTGAATCAAGGTAAAGTAGTAGAGCAATAATAGGGAAAAATGGTGCAAATAAGGCTAAGCCGATAATAGAGCATATAATGTCAGTTACACGTTTAATAAATCGCTTTCTTAATGATAGTGAAAAACCATTTGAAAAAATTAAATCACTTGGTTTTAAATTTTCAATATAAAGCTTGCGTGAGATAAACTCATAAAAAGTCTGAACTTCAACTATTTTCATACCAAGCATACGACACTTTAGCATTTGCTGAACAGGCATAAAGCCACGTCGCTCAGGAAATGAAGCAACTAAAATATCGACACCGGCTTTTCGGGCTTGAAGATATAGCATGTTTTCTTCATCTTCGTTTAATTGCCTATACCGATCACTACTGTAATCATTAGAATTATCAACTGAAATAAAAGAATCTTTTAATGCAAAACGCCCTCTAGATTGATCAATAAGACCGTGTATTGTTTTGGCATGAGTGTGATCTCCAAAAATCATGACATTAGTGCATAAAAAACGAGGGTAATCCCAAGGTGTTAATAAGAGTAAGCCAATACACCTAAAGCTTATAAATGTAAATAAAAGTGCCATTAAGCTTGATGGCTGAAAATTTGTAGCTAGCTTTGTTTGCGAAATAAAGGTCAGCACTATTGAAATTGATATTAGAAAAAAAGTAATAAAGCTAAAAAACGACACCTTTGTTTCTTGAGCTAAAATAACATCAGAAATTGCAGCACTACCGAATATTACAATTCCTAGAATTAAAAGCGCTTGGTGGTCTGCCGGTAAAGCTTGAATAGAAAAGGTTACTTGTACTAAAACCATACAAAGAAAAGTGGTTCCTAAACAAAGTAGGTTTGTTATAATATTTGAAAATAACCTTGAGTTAACTTTAGCATTCATACTATTCCCCCTTAAAAAGTATTTTGGTAGACTAAAATCTTAAATCAAAAACTGTAAATCTTGTACTTTCCTTATAATATTGTTAGTTGCATTAGTGTGCATGAAATACAACTACAGTAAAAATTGTCTACAAGTTCTAAGACTTTAAAATAAAAAGTTGGGCTTTGCTTGGAGCAGTGAGTAAAAGCCTACTAGCTCCAAGCAATACTAGAAATACTATTTGTTGTCATTAATAAGTTTTTTTGCATTTTCTAATTCAGAAAAATCACCTAGTTCAATTGCTCGCTCTAAAGCTTTTAAGCCTTCTTTAATCTTATTATCAGCTAAAAGTACAAGACCATGGCGATAGCTAAGTTGAGCAGAGTCAGGATTAGCATCTAATCCATTTTTAATTACATTATAAGCCTCTCTAATTTGCTTGTTTGATAGCAAAGCAAGTGTAAAGGTATCAATTACATTCACGTTTTCAGGTATATCAAGATAAACTTCTGTTGCAAGTTCAACTGCTCGAGAAGTATTAACACCTTCTTCAGCTAAAGCTAACGCTAAATTGTTACGAATTGCATCATCTTGAGGATGATTTTTCAATATTTTTTCGTAAATTTCTATAGCTTCAGAGTATTTTTTTTGTCTTAAGAACGTATTAGCCTGCCCAGATAATGCATTTTTATCATTCGGATCTTTTAGCAGAGCAGTTCTAAAGTATGAAAGAGCCTTATCGTATTGCTCTGCACGTAAACATAAATTAGCAAGTTGTAATAAAAGCTGTGGATCTTGTAGTTCTTTATAAGCCTCTTCCAAGGTTTTAAATGCTGTCTCAAAATCATCTTTGTTTTCGAGTGCAAAAGCTTTTAATACGTAGCTATCAGGCGATTTAGGAAAACTCACCATAATTGCTTCTGCTTCGCTAAGGGCTTTATCAAACATCTTTGCTGACATATAAAGTCTAAATTTGCCGATTAAGCCTTCAGGTGAAGTTTTTAAGGCTTCAGTATTATAAATATCAAGTGCTTGCTGTAAGCTATCTTGTTCAACATAATAATTTGCTAACAATGAGCGAACTTGTGGTATTGGAGTAGACTTTAATTTATCTGTTAGGTATTTTTCTGCCTTAGCTGTATCTTTATCATTTAACGCACGGCGAACTAATGATATAAGTGCTCGTTCAGAATTTAAAGCATTAGCCTTTTCAAGACGAGCTGTTGCTTCTTCTTTTTTTCCTAAATTATCAAGGAAAATAGAGCTTGTTACAATAAAAGAGCTGTTTTCAGGGTCTTTTTCAAGATATGCGTCACAAAGCTTTAAAGCCGCCTCATTATTATCATAGAGCATATAAACATTTAATAGCAATTCTGTTGCAGGCGTAAATGCTGGGTCAATTGAAGTCACTTTTTCCAAAGTTTCGACAGCCTTATCATTATCTTTAAGAGCCATGTATAAGCCAGCTTTCATTGTAAGCAACAAAAGATTGTTAGGTTGTTCTTTCAAGCCTTCGTTAACAATTTCTTCTGCTTTAGTGTAATTCTTTTTGCCCATGTGAAAGTTAAAAAGAGCTGTTCTAACTGCAGTACTTTCAGTATTTGCTTTAATGCCTTTTTCTAATTCTGCTAAAGCATCATCTTCAAGGTTTTGTTGCATTAAAATATTAGAACGCATCATAGTAGCTTCTGCCATAGTTGCATCATATTTTAACGCATTATGATAAGAGTTTAAGGCATCGTCAGAACGACCTAAAGCGTACAGTACAGCACCAAGAAGATTGTGAGCACGAGCATTTTCAGGTTGTTTTTTTAATAATCTATTAAGTTCATACTCTGCTTCTTGATGACGCTTTTGATCATGTAAGATTTGTGCAGTTAATAATTGCGCAGCAGCATTATCTGGCTGAACATCTAAAATACGGCGTAAATTACTAAGTGCTAATTCAGAATTATTAGTCCTATGTAATGAGCTTGCCAAGTAATATAAAGCATTTACAGATGGACTTGCTTGAACAGATTGCTGGAAAAATTTACTAGCTTCCTCAAATTCTCCTTTTTCATAAGCAATTAAGCCAGCAAGTAAATATTCAAGGTTGTCAGATTTAAAACTTTTATTTATTTTAGCATAAATTTCTTCAGCTTTTTCCATTTTTCCTTGTTTAATAAATAATTCTGCAAGGGAGTAAGATGGATTTATTTCATTTGGGAGTAGGCCTATAAGCTTTTCATAAGTTGATTCAGCTTCAGTATAGTTTTTCATATCATCTAAGGCAAGCGCACGTAACTGTAGTGCATTTATATTATTTGGATCTTTACTAAGAACAGTATTTAATAGCGTAAGCGCATCTTGGTTACGTTTTTGTGAAAGATATAGGCTAGATAAGTTTATAGCTGCTACAGCACTATTGTCTGACATCTCAAGAGCTTCTTTATAAGCAGCTTCAGCCTCATTTAGCTTTCCAATAGACCTTAAGTTTGAAGCTACTAGTTGTCTTGATTCCGTGTTTGGTTTTTGCAATTCTTCAATTTGTGCTAAGTATGACAACGCTTGTTCAGCATCACGTATCCCTGTATAATAATTTGCAGCAGTGAAAAGAAGATCTATGTTTGTTGGTTCTTGGACAAGGCATTTTTTTATTTCTGCTTCCGCTTGGACTCTTTTATCAGCTTGTATATATGCCTTAACAAGGTCATAACGCAACTCAAAGTTGGTAGAGTCTTGCTCTAATGCACTTTTGAAAAAAACAATAGCACCATTAGGGTTGCCTTCTTCCATGAGTTTAAGCCCCTCAGCTCTGAACTCTTCTGTATTATCGTTAGTGCATGCTGTGGTGCTAAGAACTAGAACTAATAAAATAATAAAATTTAATAAAAAAAAGCTTTTGATATTTCTATCCGTTTTAATCATAAATAAAACTCCTTCAGAAACGAAATAATATAAACAAGAGAAGATATATTTGCTAGTAAGTAGTATATTAATCAAGGCAATTGTTCAAATAAATCTAACATACTTTTATAGGCTCTCATTTAAAAAAGAGTATCAAACAAGCTAATAAAAAATGAAAGTCAAAAAAGCATAAGCAATAAAAATCTACACAAAAAATGTAAAAAAAAAAGTACAATAAAATAAAGTCATGTGAATGACAAAACGTTATCAACTCAGTGTAAATATAGCATAGGGTGGTGTGAAAAGCAATACAAAATTGCAGTAAATATTATAGTTTTGCTGCAAAATGACATTGTGTATTTTATTGTTATTATAAACGCTTTTATTTTCAGATGGTTATTGTATTTATATATGTAAAAAACAATATTTTAAAAAACTAGATAAGTTTAAAAGAGCAAGCTTTGGGGGGGGGCTGTAAGATGATAATGTCAAAAATTTTAAAGGATTTAACAGTCTGATAGTGATTTTAGTT
>CAYJPK010000029.1:0-23377 GCA_964372035.1 uncultured Desulfovibrionaceae bacterium
CAGTCTTTATGGTCTTTTAATAATTTAAGGACTTAGCATGAATACTTTTGAAAAATATTTCTGTAAATTTGTAGAATCTCACGAGCTGAATTTTATCAATGCAAAACTTGCACTTAGTGAAAAATGTATTGATGTTAAACTCTTTGATACGCCAATTTTTGCATACGCTAACGCAAATTCACAAAGATTTATTGATTTAAAAAAGGCTGTTGGTGAGCACTTTAAATTACCAAAAGAGTGGAATAGTTGTGCTAAAACGGTTATTTCAATCTTCTTTCCTTTTACAGATGAAATTATAAAATCTAATGAAAATAATGATAATTTTCCATCAGATTTATGGCTACATGGTAGGATTGAAGGGCAAGCCTTTATAGCTGAGGCAAGCGCACAGCTTGAAAGTTATTTTTCACAAAATGGCTTTAGCGCTATCAGTCCATGTATCTCCGATAAATTAGAAATAATATCAGATAATGATATTAATACTTTTACGAGTAACTGGTCAGAGCGTCATATTGGCTTTGCATGTGGGCTTGGAACTTTTGGGCTTTGTAAGGGCATTATTACTAAAAAAGGTATGGCAGGACGCTTAACAAGTATAATAACAGAAGCAAGTTTTTTAGAAACTGATATTGAGTATACTGATATCTATGAATATTGCGCCATGTGTGGCAAATGTATTAGCCGCTGCCCTGCTAAAGCAATCAGCCTTGATAAAGGCAAAGAGCACCTACCATGCTCACTTTTTATTGATACAGTTTTACTAAAAACAACACCAAGGTATGGCTGCGGAAAATGCCAAACTAAGGTTCCATGCGCAAGAAAAATCCCAAGAAAAAGATAGTTTTTTTATGGGGATTTTTCTTAAATATATGTTTTATATATTCACTCTTTCTAGTTTTTAAAGTAAAAACTAGAGTTCTACATAGTGTGGAATTATATCTTCATATTTTCCATTTTTAAGTAAAAATCCTTTTGGGATAGTGCCAAGTTGGACAAAACCAAGCTTTTTATAAAGCTTTAAAGCAGCTTCATTAGTCCTAACAACTGCATTAAATTGCAAGACTTTAAAGCCCAATTCCTTTGCTTTTTCCATACTATGGCTAACTAATTTTTCACCAATGCCAAAGCCTCTTAAATTCTTTTTTACTGCATAGCTTGAGTTTGATAGATGAGCGCAACGTCCAATATTATTAGGGTGCAAAATATATAGCCCAACAAGCTCATCATCTTTAAAAGCTAAGCCTGTAAAAGATTGTTCGCTAAAAAACTCATGTCCTGTTTCTTCATCTAAAAGCTCAAGTTGCGGAAATGCAATTCCATCTTCAACAATATCATTCCAAACCAAAATAGCTGATTCAATATCTTGTTTATCATATGCTTTAACTATTATGCTCATATAAATCCTGTGTTTTTAAATTCGCCTAGCGTAGAAGCTTATTTTTTATTCTTCTTATTTTTATGTTTCTGATTCGCCTCATGTGCTTGTTCTTCTATAACTTCCTCTGCCGTCATCAAGTTCAAATCATGCTCGCTTTCTTCAACTTTTTTTCCAAGCGCTTTATTTAGTGCATCACGATATGTTTTTAAAACTTCAATTCGTGCAAAATGCTTTGATTCTGCAGGAATAATATGCCAAGGTGCATAGGCTGTATTTGTACGCATAAACATTTCATCAGCCGCAATTTTATAAGCATCTGCTTTTTCACGATTACGCCAATCTTCATCAGTAATTTTATAACGTTTCCATGAAGTTTCTTCACGCTCTTTAAATCTTCGTAATTGCTCTTCTGGTGAAATATGCAACCAAAATTTAAGTAGAATATTTTTATTTTCAACTAATTGTTCTTCAAAATTATTTATCTCGGCATAAGCTCTTTTCCACATGCTTAGTGAGCTAAAACCTTCTACCCTTTCAACTAAAACCCTACCATACCACGTTCTATCATAAATTGTAATATACCCAGCCATTGGCACATGTCGCCAAAAACGCCATAAATAATGGTGATTTAGTTCTTCATCTGTGGGCGCACTAATAGGAATAACTTGTGTAATCCTTGCATCTACCGCACTTGTAATGCGCCTAATAGTTCCGCCCTTGCCTGCTGCGTCCCAACCTTCAAAAAGTAGGGTCGAGGAAATTCCTTGTTTATATGCTTCATACGCTAAGCGTGAAAGCTCATGCTTAAGTATCTTAAGTTCTTCTTTGTATTCATTTTTTTCAATAGTTTTCGTAAGGTCGACCCTATCTAAAATCGTTATAGCACCACTACTTGGCGCTTCAAGAACGGCCTTATCTTCATCTGCTAACTTCTTTTTAGCTAAGTCAGCACTTTTCTTTTTCTCAAGTGCAATTTCAATGACCTCAATCAAGGCTTTTGCAACTGTCACATTACGAAATTCCTTATCATATGCATCAATAATATACCAAGGACTAAAATCCTTATCTGTCATGGTAATTACTTTGCCAACAGTTTCAATTAATTCATCATAATGCTCTTCGCTTTCTCTTTCGTATGGCGTAAAATGATGCTGTCCTTCTTCTTTTTCACGCTCTTTGCGACGCTTTGAATGTTCTTTTTTATCAAGATGCAGCCACAATTTTGCAATTACATAGTCATTATCGGTCAAGGTACGCTCACGCTCAACATGCGCCCCCATAATATGATAGAGTTCATCGGCTTTAAGTTCACCACATGTGGCTAAACGAATTGGCTCTCCGTACCAACCACCAAAAAAACAAGCAATCTCACCTTTTGCAGGAAGTTTAATCCAGTAACGCCATGCTTGTGGGCGAGCCTTATCTTCATCGCTTTTGCGCCAAAATGTGTGGTTACGAAGCTTTTTATTATCAAGCCACTTTGCAAGCAAATTCATAATTTCACCACGCCCAGAACAGCTAACACCAGAAACTGTAAATAAAACAGCAAGCCCTCTTTCTTCACATTCACGTTGCAAATTAAAAAGCTTTACACGAAGTTCTTCTTCAAGCTTTTCATATTCTTTAGAATCAAACTTTTGTCTAAGTGTAAGTGCATTAAACATGATGTACCTCACAATTTTAAATATATTATAAAAATAGCAATTAGTTATGAAAGTGTCAAATTTAAAAAAAGTAAGAATATACAAATTAATAGTAAGAAGCTATTAAAATAACTTGCTATAAAAAAAAATATGAGCTACTATTTTATGGAATTAAATCCATAAAGAGGGCTTAAATGATTGAAAATTATGCATTGCTTATTTTAACTCCAATGTTAGAGGAAAATCAGGTATTAACTGAGTTAGTGGCTGACATTGGCTATAGCGAAAAGGATCTTAAAGAATTATCAGACTCAAAAAAGCTCTGTATCCATGAAACTGGCATGGGTGGTCTTAATATAATGAATTTTATTTTTAATTCTGTTGATTTTTTTGCTAATAACAATGTTGATGTAGTTTTATGTGGCTTTGCTGGTTCATTAAAAGAAGATTTAAATGTTGGCAAATCCTATCAAGTTGTAAATGTTACGGACTTTAATTTCATTGATTTTCAAGGTGCTGGAGATTTTGAAATTATTCAAACACCATCTGATTTTTTCAACAAAAACTTAAATAATAGCGAAAGCTCTTCTTTGAAAATTCCACATTTTAAACTTAATACTAGTAATATAGGCGAAGCTAAACAGCACAATTTAATTAGTGTTCCTGCGCTACTTCAGGGTCAGAAGACAAAGCAATATCTTGCATCGCAAGGTGTTGAAATTGTTGATATGGAGGGCTTTGCCCTTGCTTGCGCTCTTTCAAATATAAAAAATACTGCTAGTACTGATATTATTAAGGTTATTACTGATAGCCCTACTGAAAAATTCGAATTTTCTCGTTTAGTTGAATACAAAAATTATTTGCGCAAATGTGAGCTAATCAAAAAACTACTAAAAACGAAATTCAAGAATTTTTAAAATATTTTTTAGACTAATATAATTTAATAAAGGATAAAATATGCACGAAACAACGACAGTTAAAGCGGGAAAATTAAGCATTGAGTTACCAATTGTACCACTAGTTGGTCAAGATTTTTCTATTATTTTATTCGATAGTTTTGGAGATACGAAACTTATTGAAATACTTGCAAAAGAAGCGGTTGAAAACTTCACAAAACCTGACGTAATAATCTGCCCTGAAGCAAAGGCGATTCCACTTTGCCAAGAAATTGCGAGACGCTTTGAGATTGATTACTTTGTACTTCGCAAAACAAAAAAATTATACATGAAAGAACCAAAAAAAATCGAATATACTTCAATAACCACTAATACGACTCAAGAACTCTGGTATGATTTTTCTAAAGTAGAGAATCTAAAGAACAAAAAAATAATGTTATTTGATGATGTTATCTCTACTGGCGGAACAATTAGTGCTATGATAGACTTTGTAAAAACCAATAAACTTGATGTTTCAAGTATTGCCACAATTTTTGTTGAAGGTGACTCGCAATATAGAGATAATTTAACAAAAGATTACAATGGTATTGAAAGCTTAGGTAAATTACAACTTTTAAAATAAAACTTACAATCAACAAATAAAAATAAAATACAAAGTGCAATCTATGCTTTTTTGTATTTTATTTTTGTTTATAAACTATAAATATTGACAAAAGATTTTCAATAATTATCTTTTACATACCCTATAATCACAGCTAGATTATGCTAACATAAGCGCAAAATATCAAAACGATACCCCATTATTGCATATTGCTTTTCATTATAAACTATTATATATACTATGTTGTTTTTATACCAAAACAGTTTAACGGAGCTTTAAAAATGAAATTGACTACAAAAATTCTTTTACCTATGTGCAGTATCATTCTACTAGGCATGGCTTTAATTGCCTACCTTGCATATGATATGAGTTCAGAGAATCTGAAAAAAGCACAGCTTGATTTAAAAACAATGGCAGTTACAAATACAATTTCTGAACTTGATGCTGTTCATGATTTTAACGTATTAAATGCTATTTCATTATCTCAAACGGGTCTTTTCCAGGAATATCTTAGTGGCGTACCTGAGCTTGTTGCTGCTAACACAGATGCTGCTATTGCAAGAATTGTAAACATGCGTAAAACTTACAGTTATGCAATGCTTGGTATTGTTGATACTAAGGGCATCATTATGCAGCATACAGAAACTGACATGATTGGTAAGAGTTTATCAAACGATTATTTATTTACAAATGCAATGCAAGGAAATGTAACAACTGGCAGTCCTTTTATGTTCAATGGAAAGGTTGTTTATGCTGTTTCAGCTCCTGTTTATAAAGTTGGCAGTCAAGAAATAATGGGTGTTGTTTTTAATGTTAGCTACCTTAATAACGAATTTAGTAAAAGAATTCCACTTGGTGACGAGGGAGCATTTTTTGTTGCTGATAGAGAAGGTTTAATTTTTATTCATAGTGATAATAATAAGGTATTTAAAACAAATCTTTCTAGTGAAAATTGGAGTAATGAAATTTTACGTAGCAAAAAAGGTTCAATTTCATACACACAAAATGATAAGCTAAAGCAAGCTTACTATGATGAACAAAAAGATACTGGTTGGATTGTAGTCGCTGCAGTTGATGTTGAAGAATCAAACAAATCTAGCCTTGAACTTGGCAAAAATATCTTTATAATCGCTACAATTATCACAATTATTATTGTTCTTGTAACTTGGATTTGCGTAATTAGAATGCGCAAAAACTTAATGGGCGCAGTTAATTTTGCAAATGAAATTGCTGCTGGTAAGTTGGGTAAAGAAATTAATAGCAAGTCAAGTGATGAAATTGGCATTTTATCTAACTCCTTAGATGAAATTGCAAGAGTGCTTAAAAATATCATTAAAGAATACTCTGAACTTGAAGATTCAATTAAGCATGGTACTTTACTAGCAAAAATTGATGCTAAGAAATTTGAAGGCGATTTTGCTGGTTTAGTTAGTGGAACAAATGCAATTACTGATAGTTACCTTACTATTATTGATAATATTCCATCTCCAGTTGTTGTGCTTGATACTGATTTAAATGCTAAGTATGTAAATAAAATTGGTGTTGATATGGCTGGTAGCAACTATGTTAACAAAAAATGTAGAGAACTTTTTGCTCGTGAAGATGACGGAACAGCAAATGACGGCTTAGCTAATGCTCTTAGAACAAAAACTGCGCAAAAAGGCGAAACAAAAGCTCACCCTAAGGGTGGTGAGTATGATGTTGCATATAATGCTATTCCGCTTTTAGACTCTAAGACACGTGAAGTAAACGCTATGTTGCAGTTAATTACAGATATTACTAGCTTCAAAGCAACTCAAAGAACAATTTTACACGTTGCAGAAGAAGCAACTCAAATTTCTAGCTTGGTCGCTACAGCCTCTGTTCAACTTGAAGCTCAACTCAAAACTTCTGAAGAAAGTGCGTCTGTTCAAGCAGATCGTACACATGAAGCAAATGACATCATGGGTGCAATGAACTCTGCAGCAATGGAAATGGCACTTGTTGCAAAAGAGGCATCAGAAGTTTCATTTAGCGCAAAGCAAGAAGCTGAAAATGGTGCTGGTGTAGTTAAGCAAGCAGTTGATAGCATTAAAGTTGTTGAAGACCAATCTCAAAAGCTTAAAGATGGTATGGAAAAACTCCATGCAAACGCAAATGCAATTAATGAAGTTATTACCACAATTTCTGATATCGCTGACCAAACTAACCTCTTAGCTTTAAATGCTGCTATTGAAGCTGCAAGAGCTGGTGAGTCTGGACGTGGCTTTGCTGTTGTTGCTGATGAAGTTCGTAAATTAGCTGAAAAAACTATGAGCTCAACAATTCAAGTTCAAAATGCAATTATAGCTATTCAAGATAGTGTTGCTCTTAGTGTTAAGCAAGTTAATGATTCTGCAAACGAAGTTTCAAAAACAAGCCAATTAGTTAGCGAAACCGGCAGTGTATTTGCAAGCATTGTTGGTATGGTAGACGAAACTACAGCTAAGACACAAAGAATTGCTTTATCTAGTGAAGAACAAGCAAATCACAGTGACAGTGTAAACCATGCTTTAACTGAAGTTAACAGCCTTGCTTCACAAACTGCAAACAGTATGCAAGAATCACTTAATGCTGTTAGTGAACTTAGCAGTCAAAGTACAGCATTAAGAGCCTTAATTGAAACCATGAAATAGTGGCTTAGCCACCTTTATATTTTATATAATAAAATATAGCACAATATTGAAACAGCTTGGGTAAAACTCGAGCTGTTTTATTTTGTGCTAGTTTTAATTGCTTGACATGATAAACAATTATAATATACCAATTAAAAAAATTAATACAAAAAAGGAATAAAAATGAAAACAATTTCAATTAAAAAAATACCTACACTACTTATTTTGTGCTTTCTAGTATTTAGTTTAAATACTCATGTATCTTATGCAAATGAAACTATTAAACTTCCTGAAGCTCAAAAAGACAGTAATGATTTAATGAAAGCTCTTAGCGAAAGACGCTCAAATCGTGCTTTTAGTGGAGCTAAATTAAGCGAGCAAGAAATTTCAAATATTTTATGGGCAGCAGCTGGCGTTAGCAGTAAGACAGGTAAACGCACAGTTCCAACTGCAATTAATAAACAACTTATCAGTGTTTACGTTGCACTTGAAGATGGCGTTTATGAGTATGGTGCTTTTGATAACACTATGAAAAAAATATCTGATAAAAATCTTAATACAAAATTAAATGCACCAATGCATATACTTTATGCTGCACCTAAAAATGGTGATGATTTTCATGGCATGCAAACACATTTTGGACTTATGCACGTTGGTTCAATGTATCAAAATGTTGCCCTATACTGTACTTTGGCTGGTTTAAATAATGTTGTTAAGATTACTGGCTCTGATTATGCAACTAAAGAATTAGAAGGTCTACTTAAAGACGGCTATGTTATTCACATGGTTCATGGCATTGGTAAGGCAAAATAGTTTCTTTGTTAAATGCTTTACATAAAAAACAATCCATATGCATAAAAGATATGGATTGTTTTTTATTATACTGTCATATCAAAAAGTTAAATAAATTTTTTATCATATAATCTAGCGGCATTTAAAACAACTAAAACAGAACCAGCATTATGCACAAGGGCTCCTGTGACAGGTGTTAAGTAGCCAGTAACTGATAGGCAAATCGCTACAAAATTAATCATCATTGCCATTGTAATATTAAATTTAATACTATAAATTGTTGCATTTGATAAACGTTTAATATAGCTTATCTTGCTAATATCATCACCCATAAGAGCAATATCAGCCGCATCAATTGCAATATCACTACCCATAGAGCCCATAGCTATTCCAACAGAAGCAGTTTTTAAAGCTGGTGCATCATTTACACCATCACCAATCATTGCAACTGCTAAACCGTTTGAAGTTAATTCCTTAACTTTTGCTGCTTTATCTTGTGGCAAAAGTGACGAATAAAGCTCTGAAATTCCAACTTGTTTTGCAATATAGCCCGCAGCATTTTCATTATCACCTGTTAATAATATGGTTCTATCAATTCCTGCTTTATTTAATTCATTAACTACAGATAATGAACTTTCTTTTATAATATCTGATAGAGCTAAATAACCTATTAAATTTGTGTTTTCTATAACTAGAACTATAGCCTTACCTTGATTTTGCAAGTTACGGATTTCTTGTAAAATTTCTGGCATAATAGCTGTTTTAAGTTTAGCTTCTACTAGTTTTTCATTGCCACAAATTATTTCATTTCCATTTAATTTAGCCTTAATACCCTGTCCAGCAAGCATTGTAAATTCATCAATTTTCTGGATATTAATATTATTTAATTTTGCATAACTATTAATAGCTTTTGCAATTGGGTGCTCTGAATGAGCCTCAAGCGAAGCAACTTTATTCAAAAATTCCTTTTCATCTAAGCCGAGTGATTTTATTTCTGTAACACTTAGCTTGCCATGAGTTAAAGTTCCAGTTTTATCAAAAGCAATTGCATTAATCTTGCCCATGCGCTCAAGTGCCTCACCTGACTTGATTAAGACACCATACTTTGCTGCTTGTCCAATTGCAGCCACTATAGAAGTTGGCGTTGCAAGAGCTAACGCACAAGGACAAAATACTACTAAAACTGTGACAGCACGAATTAAAGCAGCATCAGGATTGTTAAAAATATAAGTAAAAATTAAATACGTAATAATCGCTATAACGCATGCGGTTGGAACAAGCCAAGATGCCCACACATCAACAATCTTTTGCATTGGCGCTTTATGCTCTTCAGCTTCTTCAACCAATTTAATCATTTTTTGAAGTGATGAGTTTTCAAAGCTCTTATTAAGCCTAACATCAACAGAACCAAACCTATTAATTGTCCCCGCAAAAACTTCATCATCAATGGTTTTATCAACAGGCAAGCTCTCGCCTGTCATAATTGATTGATCAACTGTAGTTGCTCCTGAAATAATTATACCGTCAGCCGCAAATTTTTCACCTGGTAAAATGCGTATAATATCATTAATTTTAAGCTGTGTTGCATCAACTATTTCTTCTTTAATGTTACCACTAAACTCTATTATCCTGCGTCCAGTATCTGGCACAAGACTAAGCAAATTCATTATACCTTTTTTAGTTTTTTCAACCGTGCGCTCTTCAAGCCAGCCACCTAAACCCATAATAAAGGCAACCTCGCCTGCAGCAAAAACATCTCCAATGTAAATAGCCGCAAACATAGCAATAGTTATAAGTAGCGCTGAACTAATTCTTGGCTCTAGCAAAGCCATAATTGCCCAGTAAGCAAGTGGAATACCTGAAATTAAAATAGAAATCCACGCTGGATCTAAAGAAAACTCAAAAGCAATTCCAGCTATTGGAAATATATATTCAACCACAAAACTCACTGCCAAAAACACACCTGACACAATAAGCATGGGCAGTGTGTTTAAAAACATCATTATATTTGACATCTTACACCTACAAAATCTTTATAATGTTTTAGAAAACTGATTTAAAGCTGAAATCAGTTTGTTAATTGTTTGTTCTTCATCACCATTTTTAATTCCAGCAAGTACACAGTGATGCATATGCCCCTCTAGCACGACTTGACCGGTCTTGTGTAGGGCTGATTTTGCCGCTCCAATTTGGATTAATATATCCACACAGGACTTATCATCTTCTATCATCTTGATGATACCTCGAATTTGACCTTCTATCTTTTTAAGGCGAGTCGTAACAGCCTTAACATCCATACATTGATGCATAAAAACTCCTTTAATTTTTAATAGCCATATACCTAGTACCCCTATAAGGTATATGAAATATAAAAATTGTCAATAAAAATTTAGCTCTTTAAGCATTTAAATATCAGTATATTTCATAAGAATTAAAATATAATCAAAACTAGAAATATAATAATTGTCTATAAAATGCTTAAATATTTATGATAATTATATATACCTATTAATATTTAATAAGCAATTCGCATTTAATCTTTAACAAATTTAAGGAGTTTAAAATGAGTTACGATGGTTATAAAACCTTTACTGCTACACAAGATGAAGCTGTATTAACAATTACTTTTGACTTTCCACCAGTGAACGTGCAAGGTCAAGAAATGTTGGCTGATTTGAACGGATTAGCCTTAAGGCTTGAGCAAGATAGAACTGTTAAGGTCGTTGTTTTCCAATCTGCTAATCCTGAAATATGGGTCTGCCATTATGACACTAATCTGTTGAGAGAAATGTCAACTCAAGCTGTTTCACGTGAGGAAGCTAAACTTTTAGATTTACAATATGTGCTTGAAAGAATAAGTAAATTACCGCAAGCAACCATTGCAAAATTAGAAGGTGTTGCAAGAGGTGGCGGTCATGAATTTGCCCTTGCATGCGACATGCGTTTTGCTGTTCGAGGTAAGTTTAAATTTATGCAAATGGAAGTAGCCATGGGTATTTTACCGTGCGGTGGAGGTGCATCACGAATGGCTCGACAAGTTGGTCTTGGGCGAGCTTTAGAAATTATTTTAAGTGCTCGTGATTTTGATGCTGATGAAGCAGAAGCGTATGGAACAATTAATAAAGCTCTTGATGCTAGTGATATTGATGAGTATGTTGATGCCTTAGCTAAGCGTATTGCTAAATTTCCAGCTGAGTCAATTAATGCATGCAAGCAAATGGTTTATGAATCAATTGATAAGCCAATTCTTGAAGCGCTAAAGGCTGAATCTTACTGGCTCTATCAGGCTACTAGCAAAACTCCTGCTGTTAAACGTTTTGGCGTTGCAGACGATAACGCTATGCAATTTGATTTAGAAAATCAGCGTAACTGGAATAACATTGTCATTGATGTTCAAAAAATAAGCTAATTTATATCAACTTTTAACGAGTTAACACTGAAAACAAATACAACATACTATAAATATATAGCTTACTCATTTCAGTGTTAACTTGTCGAGCTGAAAAAGTCATTTTAAATATCTTTTTCATGTGACTTAGCCACGTAGGCACGCTCACTCCAAACACCCTTTATGTAACAAAAAATTTTATATTATTTTTTACTTAAAACAAATATAGACATACAACTAATTTCATTAACTTTTTATGTTATTTTCATACTAAATGCCTGTAAGCTTACTATCTAAGACTTCAAAAAAGATTGACAAACATATACAATAGTGCCATTTTATAAATAGACACAGTGTTCATTGCGTTCATATACTTATCACTACTAAGTTTATCTTCAGTTATTTTAAATGATTTTTTTAATGTTTTTGCTGGTGATTATCGCTTTGCAGTATTCTAAACTATAAAAGTATTAGAGAGGTTTTTATGCGTTTTTCTATTACTACAAAGATGGTTATTGTTTTAGTATCACTGTTGTTTATAAGTTCTGGAACAACCTATTTTGTTGCTACTAATAACTATTCGAAAACTCTTACAAATACCTTACTTGATAACATTAAAATAGCACAAGAAAACTTTGATGCCATTACAAAAGCGAAAGGGCAAGATTATGAAAATGTTGCTAAGGTAGCTTCTGAATTTAGTGGTCTTGCTCAAGCCATTATTGACAACAATCAAGCGAAAGTTAAAAAAATGTCAGAAATAATTATGGCGCAAACTGATGCTAATATTTTAACTATAACAAATGCAAAAGGTGATGTTGTTGCAAGAGCTCATACTGAAAGGCATGGTGATAACATCATTAGTCAAAAAATAATTGCACAAGCTACAAATGGAGCTTCGGCAAACGCCATTATTGCAGGGGTTGAAGCTATTTCACTTCGAGCAACTGCTCCTATTAAGCAAGATGGAAAAGTAATCGGTACAATTTCAATTGGTACTTCCTTAAATGATCCGAGCTATCTTGACTGGATTGCACAATTTCTTGCTGTAAAAGTTACCTTTTTTAAGGGTAATGAGCGTTTAATGACAACAATTAAAGACTCTTCAGGAAATCGCATCATAGGCTCTAAGCTTAACAATGCTGAAATAGAAAATCAAGTTTTGCGACAAGGTAAGGACTATTATGGCTCTAGCAGTATCTTAAATGAAAGCTTTTATGCCGCTTACTGGCCAGCTTACAATGAAAGCAAAGAAATTATTGGTATGTGGTTTATTGGTTTACCGGTTAGCCAAGTTTTGCTTGCTGAAAAAAATGCAAAATTTAGTACGCTTATAGCTTCTGCCATTGTTCTTTTAATCATGTCACTGCTTGCTATTCTTATTGGCTTTAAATTTTCAGGACCAATTAAACAAATTGCAGACTATGCTACTAAAGTTTCTAGTGGCGACGAAAGTGCAACCATTAATATCAAAAGCAATGATGAATTTGCCACTCTTGCTAATGCAATAAAAGACATGGTGCATGAACTTCAGGAGCAAACACACTGGTATCAAGGCATACTCGATGCCCTACCAATTAGTGTTTCTGTGACTGATATGGAAACAAGATGGACACTACTAAACAAAAAAGCCTTAGAAGGTAGTAGCAAAAGCCTTGAAGAACTTATTGGTCTTCCATGCAGCACTAAAGGCGGAAATCTTTGTGATACACCTGATTGTGGTATTAAACGCCTTGCAGAAGGACAAACAGAGGCAAAAAACACTCTGCCAAACGGCAAAATTATGCAAATGCGCTTAAATTATCTGTATGATAGTAAGGGTGAAAAAATTGGACACATTGAGCTTGCTACAGATATTACAAGTGAAGAAAATTTAAAAGCTGAAAATGCGCTCATGGCTGAACGTGTTAAATTAGAATTAGTACATCAACTTGAAGGAGTTGTTAGTGCTTTAGATACTGCAGCTAATGAATTAACAAGTGCTATAGTTTCAGCGGAAAATGACGCTAAAGATACTGCTAGTTATATGATGAATGTTAGCACTGCTATTGACCAAATGGAAAGTTCAGTTAACGAGGTTGCGCATAATGCATCTAATGCATCAACTGATGCAAGTGATACTCAAGCAAGAGCAGAAGAAGGCAATAAGGTTGTAAAATACATTATTGACGATATTATGAGCGTTAAAAGCTCCTCTGCTATCTTGAAGGAAAGTATGGAAAAGCTTTCTGAACATGCTAGCGGAATTGGTACTATTCTTAATATAATTAGAGATATTGCTGACCAAACCAACTTGCTTGCACTGAATGCAGCTATTGAAGCTGCAAGAGCTGGTGATGCTGGGCGAGGCTTTGCCGTTGTTGCTGATGAAGTTCGTAAGCTTGCTGAAAAAACTATGGACGCAACAAAAGAAGTTGAAAGTGCTATTCACATAATTCAAGAACATACCGTTGATAGTACAAAGACTATGGATAGTACAATTTTAGCTGTTAGCAAAGCAACACAAGAAGTTCAAAATGCAGGAGAGACATTAAGTGGTATTGTTGAGCTTAGTATGGCAACTGCAAATGAAGTATCCGCTATTGCTACTGCTGCTGAAGAACAAGCTATGACGACTAAAGATATTAACAAGTCAATTACAGAAACCAGTGAACTTGCTCAAAAATTGACTGATTCAATGGAGCAAACTTCAGAAACTGTTCAAGAACTTTCAAGACAATCTTCATTATTAACTAATATTTTAACAAGTATGAAAACTGGTAAATAGTCGATGCTTGAAAACCCTTAACATATCGTAATAAAATAATTTAATAATTAAAAAACTCTAATAAAAATGCAAGAAATAAAAAAATGAAATATACTTTTCTTGCATTTTTATGACTTAAAACAATAGTTTTTCATCATCGGCTTACAAAATTTTTGCAAAAGTAAAAACTCTTTTCTACATATTTTTTATAGAAAAGAGTTTTCATATTTTTAGCTAAACTTTTACAGCTTACCACAAGTTTTTATTTTATAGCACTAGCAAAACATTAGAAAACTATGTAGATTTACTGCAACTAGCAATAGCGATTTCACTATTCTTGACCGCAAAATAATCTTCCATTTTAAGAAAACTGTCTTTATAGCAAAATAGCACTGAACCCCTACCCGCCTTTTTAACTTGATACATAGCCTTATCTGCTAACTGAAAAATCTCTTTAGCAGTAGTTGCTTCAAACGGATATTGAGCAATCCCAATACTGCAATCACAGCCCATCTCACTTCCTTTGTAGTCATATCTTTTGCGAAAGATAACAAATAAATCGTTAATTATATCTCTTATAAAATCGTCAGAGCCATTATCTTTTAAGATTATAACAAATTCATCGCCACCCTGCCTATAAGTTTTAATACTATCATTAGACATTTCTTTAAGGTCATTTGCAATACCTTTTAGAAGAACATCTCCAGCATCATGGCCGAGCGTATCATTGATAGCTTTAAAGCCATCTAAATCGCAAAATAAAACATACCATTTTTCACCAAAGGCAGACTTGTCACGAACAAAAAGCTCAATATCTTCATGCAAGCGCCTTCTGTTTGTAAGTCCTGTTAGATAATCATACTGTGCAAGTTTTTCAATAACCATCTGATTTCTTTTGCTTTCAGTAATATCAATACTTGCAACCAAATGCGCAACTCGTCCGTCCATCCAAGGAAAAGAAGAACTTAAAACTCTAAACCAAGATTTATCAAAAGGACGCTCATAATCCCATTGGTAAGTTTTATTAATATTACCATTTTCATCTAGCAACTTAGGCTCAGGGCAAAACTCACACGGTTCTGACTTATCGGTAAAAATAGCCTGCCAACATTTTTTACCGACCATGCTATCAACACCTCCATAAGGAGCTGCCATTGATTTATTGGCATATAAAATATCGTGTGTGTAATAGTCATTCACATAAATATCAATGCCAATATGATCAAGAACATTCGCAAGTGCAGCTTCAGTGCTTGCAATTCCTTTTTGGAACATTTCAAGTTTAACAGTATTTGCCAGCAAGGTAAGAAGTGCACAAGCTTTACGAATATTTACTTTTGCATGTCTTATTTCTTTTCTGCGGTCACAAAGACCAACAAAGCCTGCAAGTTCATAATGCTGATTAAGTATGGGAATAAAAATCAGAGTATTAACATCAAAAATACTTGTTAATTTATCTTCAAGAGTTCCTTCGTTAATTTGACCATAACAAAGAATAACCTTTTTAGAACATAATTCACTAAGAAGTTCTGCACCAAGTTCTTCTTTAATATTAACATTTTCCGGAAGTGATTTTTTCTTTACTATCTCAAAATATTCTTTTCTAAAAAATTCGCCAGTGTAGTTAGATTCATAAATAAAAGCATGAGATATATCAAAAAAACGACAAATCTCTTCTAAGAAGTTATGCTTAGATACTTCCTCATTTAAAATACTAAGCTTTTCTATCATGCGCTGAAAAAAATCTTCTGCCTTATGCCCCATTTTATCACCTAACACTACTTATTTTTTTACACAGTTTAATTATTTTTTACATTCTCAGTCAAAATAATATGACTAACAAAGCATTAAAAAACACAATTTATAAAATATTACTCTTCTACTAACTCTACCATTTTTTGTTCATGAATATCTGAAGTCTTACCAATACAGAATAAAGGATTATTATTCTTATCAAAAATAATTTTATAGTCAATCTTAAAGTAGTGAAAAGAACCATCTGGGAGATTAAATTTTGTTTCTATTGGATAATGCCTACCTTCTTCCATAGCTTTTGCAAAAGCCATAAATTCCTTTACAGTATCCTCTGTTGTAATATTTTGTTCAACAATACTTTCAGGAAATGGCATTTTATCAGCTTCAAGCCCAAGTATTTCTCTACCCTTACCAAAGAATTGAATCGTAGCTGCCCTATTGTTATATACCCAGAAAAACTCAGCCGCAATTTCTGAAATAGTGTTGAATAAAGTTTTATCAGATACTTCATTAAAGAAATATTGATTTGCCCAAGCTGATTCATCAGTTCCAGCAAGCTGAGGACGTAAATCCCTTAAATAGCCAGCAATATAATGTTCACCATCTTCATTTTTAATATCAAGTCTAACTAGTGTTACTTCTGATGGAATTTCTTCACCAGTTAAATTGCAATGTATCCAGTTAAAAGTTCTAGTACCAAGCTCTCTTGCTTCGTTAACATAGCTTTGAACACATTCCGCAGAGCTCTTACCATCTGGTTGAAATTCTGGAGAAAATTGAATAAAATTATCAAATAAAGGCTCTTTACTTTCAAGATCAAAAAGTTGCATTGCATGTTGATTACACATGATAACTTCATTTTTATGATTCCATAAAAACATAGATAGCGGCATTGCTTCAACAATTGAATGAAGTTCATCATAATTAACAATAAAGTTTCTTCTTGTGGCTTTACCAATAGCCTTAAACTCATTAATTTTTTGAGATTTTTCATTACAACAAAGTTTAAAAAAATCTTCAAATGGCATTGGGCGATAAAAATAATAACCCTGCCCATAAGTACAACCGAGGTCTTTTAAAAGTGCCACTTGTTCTTCTGTTTCCATGCCCTCAGCAACGCAAAGAGTTTGCCCAAACTCCTTAACAGTTTTAATCACATTTCTAACAACTGTTCTATTTTTTGCACTAGTTGTAATATTATCAATAAGCCCTTTGTCAATCTTTACTTCATTAAATTCTTCCATGGTTAGCATCAAAAGATTTGAGTGTTTAGCACCAAAATCATCAAGCGATACCTCAAAACCAAGATCGTTTAATTGTATGATTTTATTATGGAAAAATTCAAAATCCATTTTATCTATACTTTCAGTAAGTTCTATCTTTATGTATTTATGTGGTATTTGATACTTAGCACAAATCTTAACAATTTCATTAATAATATCATAAGAAATAAAACTAACACGTGAAAGGTTAACAGCAATTGGAACTGCTCTATTTTCTATAATCAGTTTTTGCAAAAATTCACAGACTTTTTCTAAGACAAAAAAATCGAGGTATCTTATAGTACCTTCATTTTCATAGATAGGAATAAATCTATCTGGTGAAATGATTTTACCATTTGCCCCAAATTTTCTCACTAACGCTTCAGCACTTGAAATTTTACCTGTTAAAAGATTAACTTTCGGCTGCACATATACAGTAAAATAGTTTGAGCGGATTTCGCTAAGTAATATTTCAAGCGGATTTAGGCGTGATTGTACTCTTTCAGTGACTTGATCTTTATAATAGCTTTGCTTTTCAGAAAGCATTAATTCACTAGCTTGAGTAAGACCTTGGCGTATATCTATATTTTTATCTTGCCAAACACCACCAACAGCAAAAGAAAAATCTAGCCCTTCTTGCTCTTCAGTTCTAAGTATATTAATCAGCTTATTAAATTTTTCTTTTTCAATATTAGGGCAAAGGGCGATAAACTCATCACCAGCTATGCGAAATAGATCATTTTTTATATATTTTGATAAAATACTAGCTACTTGCTTAATAATCAAATCACCATAAAGTTCGCCATAATGTTCATTCAACTTTTTGAGAGCGTTAATATTTAGATGAATATAACCTAAGGAATAAAGCGCTCTAATATTAATGCTTTCTAATCTTTCAAGGTATTTATTTCTATTATTAAGCCCTGTCAAAATATCACGATAAGAAAGATGTTCTAACTGTTTGCGAACTTTGCTTTTTTTAATTTCTTCACTAACAAAAAGAATTACAGAATGTAGAAGTGTTAAATCTTTAATTCCTCTTTTAGAATTATTAACACCCATAAAATAATTAATTTCATTGTTTGATATAACTGGTACAATATTAACAGAGCTTGACTTTGTAGCATCAAGAATTTTGTAAAAAACTGAATCATGCTCAAGCTCACTTTCAACATCTTTAATAGTTAATTCACCATTTCTTTCTAGCTTGCCTACAATATTAGCAAGGTCTTCATAAGCAAAGCTACGGTTAGCATCTTTAGAGGCAAAAACTGGATTAATACACCATTCATGAGTGTTTTTAACCGTTTTGTCATTTTGATTTATTTCGTATAAGTAAGCCCTATCTGCATCATAGAACTGACAGACAACAGATAATAAATCATGTATGGCTTTATCAATATCAGTGTCTTTTGTAATTATTTGAACACATTTGATTAATGTTTCTTCAACAGAGATTTTTTGTGTAAGTGTTTCAATTTCTTCTTTTTGCTTTGAACTATCGTACGCAAAAGTCAATTTAAGCTTTTTGCCTTCATATTCAAGAATTGAATCTATATGAGAGTATTTTTTTTGATTTCTTTCATTGGTGATTTCACTATAAAGCTTTTGTCCCTCTTGCAAAAGATGATTATTGCAAATTTCGCAAATTTCATTTTTTCCATGCAAAAACTCATAACATTTATGACCAGAAACAAAGGATTTAGAAAAAGGCGCAAAAGTTTTTATTGCGAGTTCATTGGCATAAAGCAATTCAAAGCTGTCCATGTCAACTAGATAGCACATGACATCAAAATTATCTAAAGCAAGAGAAGCAAATTCTTTAAGTTTCATTGGCTACCCCTTTGGAGAAGAACTTATTAAGCATAAACCACAAGAAAAAGAAGAAACACCTTCTGCAAAAAAATGGAACAATCCTTAATCTCATTATAAGCTTTTAGCCTTATCATGTCAAGAAGCGCTTAAAGCACACAAGTGCGATGTATTATTAAAAATATTTTTTAGCTACAAAATACTACTAGCGCTTTGCTTAAACTGTTAAATTGCAACTTATCATATTTTTTTACATAAATATTAAACAATTACGGAAAATTAATTTGCTATTGATCTTCAAAATTAATTGTTTTTAAGCTTGCTTCGATAATATTTCCTTCGTTATCTACCAAAGCTAATGCTACACTGTTTTGCGAAATGGGCTTTATTTTAATTACTTTTCTAAAGTTTTCCATACCCCAAACAACAACTATTTCAGGTAAATCTCCTCGCTTAGGTCCTTGCCCAAATGTAAGTGCTGAAACTGAAATCGGTAAGCTAGAATATGCAATTTTAGTCTTACCATGTTTTAATACTTTGCCAAATTCAATCCATTGTCCACTAGTTGTGCCATGCGTAAGTATTGGCTTAAACTGTTCTTCTTTAAACATTCCTACGCTATAATTAAAGGTTAATTCCTCATTTTTTTGCATAACTTTCACCTTCTTATTTATCTACTATATTATTTCAAGTGGATACCCTATTACAATGTTTTTAGCAAGTGCAAGATTGCAGTAATACATTGACAAAATATATCTTTTATAATATGTCAAAAGAACAAATAAAAAAAGGAATTAAGGAGTTAGCATGAACAAAAAAAATATTACTCATAGATTAGAACAATGCTATTCTGGTGTCATTTATGATGCAATGCGTGAACAGGGTTTGCGTAATTGTGTATTACCATCAAGCATTAAACCACTACACATAGAGCGTCGTTTGGCTGGTCCAGCTTATACTGTTCTTGGTAAAAGATGCGAAGCGTCTGACCATGAGACACTACTTGCTTGGACTAAATTGCTTTCAACAGTGCCACAAGACAGCGTACTTGTAATCCAACCAAATGATGATGAACAAGCATATATGGGCGAACTTTCAGCAGAAACCTTAAATTTTAGAGGTGTGCGTGGAGCTGTTATTGATGGAAATATTCGTGACAGTGAATTTATTAATCGCCTTGGCTTTAGGATTTTTTCAAAGGGAACAAGCCCAATGGATGTAGTTGGTTCGTGGCTACCTACTGAACTTGGCAAAAGCGTTACTATAGGCAAAGTTACGGTAAATACTGACGATTTCATCGTTGCTGATAGAGATGGTGTCGTTGTTATTCCACAAAATATTGTTGAAAATATTACAGCTAGAGCTGAAAGCTTTTTAAGCACTGAAAGTAATGTTAGAAATGAAATATTACAAGGAATTTCACCTGAAACTGCATACTTAAACCATAGTAAATTTTAGGATTTTTATGCAACAAATTACTGATAAAGCATATTTACGTTCAGACGGCAAAAAAGGCATTAGAAATCTAATAACTGTAGTTTATCTTGTTGAGTGTGCAAAGCATGTTGCAGAAAAAATAAGCCAAAGCTTTGATGATGACGTGCAAGTAATTGGCTTTAGAGGTTGTTACCCAAATACTCATGCGAGCAATGTTTTAACTCAAATCTGCACTCACCCAAATGTTGGTGCTACCTTACTTGTATCTTTAGGTTGTGAGTCATTTCCTAGAGATATTTTATTTGATGCTGTAAAAAGTAGTAATAGACCTGTTGAGTTAATTGTAATTCAAGAAAATGGTGGAACTCAAAAAAGTATTGCAAAGGGTTGTGAGTATATAAATGCAATGCGAGAAAACTTAAAAAACTCACCAACTTGCACCATGAATATTGATGAGCTTGTTGTTGGCACAGTTTGCGGTGGCTCTGATGCAACTAGTGGCTTAACTGCAAATCCTGCAGTTGGACAATTTTTTGATAATTTTATTGCATTAGGCGGAACTGGAATTTTTGAGGAAACCGGTGAACTCATTGGCTGTGAACACATAATAAAACATCGTGGAATAACAAAAGAAATTGGTGAAGCTGTTGAGCAAAGTGTCATAAAAGCAAGAAAATTTTATTCAAGTCTTGGGCATGATAGCTTTGCAGTTGGTAATGCAACTGGTGGACTTAGCACTATTGAAGAAAAGTCGCTTGGTGCATATTGCAAAAGTGGCTCTTGTAAAATCCATGGCATTTTAAAACCAGCTGAACAAGTACCAGATAAGGGGCTATGGCTATTAGATGTTATTCCTGATGGAAAGCCGACATATGGATTTCCAAATGTTAGTGATGTATCAGAAATAATTGAAATTGCTTCTTGTGGTGCGCATATGGTGTTATATACTTCTGGTCGAGGCTCTGTAGCTGGAAGTGCAATAATTCCAACAATTAAAATATGTGGTAACCCTGTAACTTATGAGCTTTTAAAAGACGATATTGATATTAATGCTGGCATGGCTTTAAATGGTGAAAAAAGTTTAAATGAAATTGCAGAAGATATTATGCAAGTAGTTCTAAACACTGCAAATGGCATTAAAACAAAACCAGAAAGCTTAGGTCACCAAGAGTTTGATTTGCTATATAAATAACAAGAAAAAATGCAAGAAAAGTAAAACATGTTTTATTATTTCTTGCATTTTTATTTGTAACTTTAGCAGTTAAATCATTTAAAATGTATTTCAGTTCTACGGTTTAAGCGTCGACCCTCTTTAGTTTCATTGCTATATTTATTTGACTCACCGCTACCAACTGCTGTCATCATATTTGCTGGTATTCCTTGAGATTCAAGATATTTTTTAACTGCGTTTGCACGTTTTTCTGATAATCCTTTATTGTAATTTGCATCGCCAGAAGAATCTGTCCATGCCTCAACAACAACTGGCTTGGCGTAATTTTTAATTGTTTGCGCTACTTGGTTTAATAGCGATTTTGAGTTGTCATCAAGCTTTGAAGAATCAAATGCAAAGTTTACATCATGAAGTACAATTGTATCTTCAATATTATAAAATATTTCTTTGACAAACTGCTTTGCAAGCTCATCAGAACTTAAAAGTTGCAAGCCACTAACAATGCGTGAACATGGCTTTAATCTTGCTATATTGTTTAAAAGTTCTTGGTCTTTTTCTGTTTCTGCAAAAGAAATCACATGTATGCAAAGTTGCGGATTTCTACCAAGAATTTTACTTGCTTCATATACAGGGTCAATTCCAATATTGTTCCCTCCATCAGATACTATTAAAATTGCTGATGGTGAAATCATATTTATATATTCGCCAGAAAATTTTAAAAGCCCATCACCAATTCCAGTACGGCGTTCAAAGATTTCTTGAGAAGAATCAAGCGCAAAAATGCTTACATTCATTCTATTTTTATCCCAAGAGCTATAAGGAACTATCGTAGATGCAGGTGAAAAACTATGCATTGAGGCAGCATAGCCAAGTTCAGGTATAAGCTTATTAATTTTGGTCAGCACTGCTTTTGCTGCGTCAATCTTCTTTCCTTTATATATATCAGTTTTACTAAATTTTTGCATCATGGAACCTGAATAGTCCACAAAAAAATCAAAACTTTCAACTTTACGTGTCAACTCAAACGCTTGAGCCGATGTTGCCACAAGCATAAAAGCAAAAAGCATTCCCAAACGAATAAATTTCATAAAAGCCTCCATAAAAAACTGTCTATCATTTCCTATTGTTAACTAACACATAAAATAATAAATGCCAAGTTTTTTATATTTAAACTTCAATTTATTAAAAAAACAATATAAGTAAAGATAATTACATTAAGTAAATTAGGCTTTAAAATATGAATCTTACACAATGTTAAAAACAATACTTGACACTTTTCCAATCTAGGTTGATAATGAAATTTAAATTATAGTTTAAATAGCATGGAGAAAATATGATATCTCATAAAATGATCGTAAGCATTGCAAATGATTTGCGTTTTAGATTTCGTATAACACCACCAATTTTAGAAATTGATAAGTTTGTGACACGGTGTGGGGGGCGAGTTGAGCCTAGTAAGAATATGGATTACTTCAATGACCCAATTATTTACAAAGCTGGTAGCACTTTTATTTTATATACTCCTGACAGGACAAAGAATCCTGAGCAATTACCTACTGCAAAATATAATTACATGGTAGCCCTTAGTCTTGGCAAATTATATCTTTATATGGGGTATCATTACAATAAAACCCTGTGGAATAGCTTTGCAAACAATTCACAATTTCGTATTACTGAAAATGGCGACAAAATTATCCATGATGCCAATGTTTTTGCTGCGAACCTGCTCTTGCCAGAAGAATACTTTACACAATTACTTGCTACATATACTGGCGAAACTGAAATTAACTTTGATGGAATGGCAAATGAAGCTAAAGTTACACTAAAGCTAATTAGACAGCGTGGTCAAGAACTTGGTTACCA